>DATJYI010000118.1:0-3228 GCA_035499635.1 Nitrospiria bacterium
CCCAGAGCTGGTCCAAGGGCAGCCCCCATTGTTTCGTCAGCAGCCACCAACCGTAATCGATTGCCTCCGCCTTGAAATAATCGCCGAAGGAAAAATTGCCCAACATTTCGAAAAAGGTGTGGTGCCGGCCGGTCCAACCCACCTGATCAAGATCGTTGTGCTTGCCGCCAGCCCGCATGCACTTCTGCACTGAGACAGCCCTCGCGTAGGCGCGTCGCTCCTGACCCAGGAACACCCCCTTGAACTGGACCATCCCGGCGTTGGTAAAGAGGAGCGTCGGGTCGGCCTGCGGAATCAACAGTGAGCTGGGCACAACCGTGTGGCCGTGCCCGGCGAAGAAGTCCAGGAACTCCTGGCGGATGTCGGATGCTTTTTTCATGTGTTGTTTAATAAATATAGCGGCCTGTGCGGAAAGGGCGGGGAAAGGTTATTGAATGAAATTCCCCAAAGGCTCCGCTTTTGGGTTGGCGCCGCCCCCACACCCCGAGCCCCCTCTGTTGTCTCATAGGCCCTCTTTTACCCATCGGCATCTATCTTATCCTCATCGCGGCCCGGACAGCAACGGCCTGCCACACGGAAGGCCAGGTCGGCGGGAAAACCCCGCCGTGCAAGCTGTGCGGCCAACCGGCGCACCGGCCCCTGTCCGCCGGAGGCGGAGGCCCTGGCAAACGCCGGTCGGCGGGACAGACGAACGGCGATTTGCATTGCCGCGGCTTCCGTCTCCCCGTCAGGGAAGAGTTCGGCCAGCAGCGGCTCGATCACCCGTCGATGCACGCCCCGACGGGTCAACTCGGCCCGCACGCGCAGCGGGCCCCATCCCTTCTGGATCCGCCACGAACGGGCCCACTGGGCCGCCGTCGCCGCGTCGTCAAGATACCCCTGTCGTTTGAGGTGGTCGAGTATGGAGGCAATGTCGGCGTCGGACACGCCGCGGAGATGCAGCCGCGCTTCAAGCTCCCGTTCGGTGTGGGGGCGTCGGGTCAAACAGCGGTAGGCCAGCTGGAGGGCGGAGGCGCGGCGCCCTCCCCGGCCCGGAGAAGCCGGTGAGGCGCCGCGGAACGTGTTACCGGCCGAATCGCTCAACCTTGAAATTGTCGCCGGAGTCTCGGCTGCCGGCGCCCTGTTCCCAGGACAGTTCGGACGTGGACTGGATGCCCTTGACCCTGAGCGCAAAGTCCTCGGGATTGGAGCACCACCGGAGCGCTTCCTCGTAGGTGACCATCTTCTTCTGATAGAGACTGTAGAGCGATTGATCGAAGGTCTGCATCCCGTACTGGGACGTGCCGGCCGCCACGACCTCTGGGATTTTCCGGGTTTTGTCCGGGTCGATGATGCACTCCCGGATCGTTTGCGTGGCCACCATGACTTCCACCGCGGGCACACGGCCGTTGCCGTCGGCCCTCGGCACCAGTCGCATCGAGACGATACCCTTGATGACGGAGGCGAACTGGAGCCGCACCTGCTTCTGCTGATAGGGCGGGAAGACGGAGATGATCCGGTTGACCGTTTCTGCCGCGTCGACCGTGTGCAGGGTCGACATCACCATGTGGCCGGTCTCGGCGGCCACCAGCGCCGTTGAAATCGTCTCGAAGTCGCGCATTTCGCCCACCAGGATCACATCCGGGTCCTGGCGCAGCGCGCTCCGCAGGGCGACGCTGAATGACTCCGTGTCGCTGCCCACCTCGCGCTGGCTGATCAGGCACTTGCGGTCGCGGTGGAGAAACTCGATCGGATCTTCGATCGTGATGATGTTGTCGTTGCGCGTCCGGTTGACGTGATCGATGATCGCGGCGAGCGACGTCGATTTGCCGCTGCCGGTTGTTCCGGTCACCAGGATCAGGCCGCGCTGCTCGCCGGCGAGCTTTTCCACCACGGCGGGCAGGTTCAAGTCGGAAATCGTCAGAATCTTGGTCGGAATCACACGGCAGACCATGCCGATGGAGCCGCGCTGTTGATAGATGTTGACCCGGAACCGCCCCAGGCCCGGCGCGCTGTAGGCCAGGTCCACCTCGTTATGGTCCTTGAACCGCTGCTTCTGCCCGGTGTTCATCACCGAAAAAGCCAGGGCGACGACGTCCTCCTGCGCGATCTTGGGGTACTGATCCATCGCCTGCAGCTTGCCGTCCACGCGGACGATTGGGGGGTTGCCCACCTTGAAGTGGAGGTCCGACGCCTTGCGCTCGCTCGCGGACTTGAGCAGGTCGTTGATATCCATCCGGGCTCCTTTGCCTCGAACCCGCATCGGGCGGGGGAGGTCTTATTCGATTGTCAGTCCCAGTCTCCTCCAATCGCATCCGCCTGCGGCGGAACGAGAGCGACTCTTCATCGAGCCCGCCCATCTGTTAGTATAGCCGACCTTACCCGTTTACGCTTTGCTCTTGCCCTCCGGCCCTTTTGCCTTCTCCTTCGTCAATCCGGCCGCCTCACGGATTCGCGCCTCCAGCTCCTTCGCCACCGGCCCGTGCTCACGCAGGAACTGCCGCGCATTCTCGCGTCCCTGGCCGATCCGTTCGCCGTTGTAGGTGTACCAGGCCCCGCTTTTTTCGACGAATCCCTTCTCCGTCCCCAGGTCGATCAGCTCGCCCGTCCGGGAAATCCCCTCGCTAAAGAGCACGTCGAACTCCGCCTGCCGGAACGGCGGCGCCAGCTTGTTCTTGACCACCTTGACCCGGACGCGGTTGCCGACCACCTCCTGCCCCTCCTTGAGCGATTCGATCCGCCGGATGTCCAGGCGGACCGATGCGTAGAACTTCAGCGCATTGCCGCCCGTCGTCGTTTCCGGGTTGCCGAACATCACGCCGATCTTCATCCGGATCTGGTTGATGAAAATGACCGTCGTGTTCGATTTGCTGATGGCCGCGGTCAGCTTCCTGAGCGCCTGGGACATCAACCGGGCCTGCAATCCCATGTGGGCGTCGCCCATCTCCCCTTCGAGCTCCGCCCGCGGCACCAGCGCCGCCACCGAGTCGATGACGATCACATCGACCGCCCCGCTCCGGACCAGCGTCTCCGCGATCTCCAGCGCCTGCTCCCCCGTATCGGGCTGCGAGACCAGCAGATCGTCCGCCTGCACGCCAAGTTTTTTGGCGTAATTCAAATCGAGCGCGTGCTCCGCGTCGATAAAGGCCGCCACCCCGCCGATCCGCTGCGTTTCGGCGACCGCATGCAGGGTCAGCGTCGTTTTACCCGACGATTCGGGTCCGAAAATCTCGATCACCCGCCCACGGG
>DATJYI010000119.1:0-7919 GCA_035499635.1 Nitrospiria bacterium
GGATCACCTCCGTTTAATCCGGTTACGCCATGAACCCGAAGTTGCTCCACATCGGCTGCCGAGAGCCGCGCGGCTCTGACGCGCTCCAATTCACGCTCAATTCGGGCCCGTTTCAACTCCATACGGCGGTAGAGCGGTTCAGGCAGCAGTCCAATCCTGAAGCCATGGTCCATCAGTCTGAAATCGGCATTATCGTGGCGTAACAGCAGGCGATGCTCGGCCCTGGAGGTAAACATCCGGTAGGGCTCATTCGTGCCCTTTGTAATCAGATCGTCGATCAGCACGGCGATGTAGGATTCAGACCGGTCGAGGATCAGGGGCGCTTCATGACGTGCCTTCAGTGCGGCATTGATGCCGGCCATGATGCCTTGCGCAGCGGCCTCTTCGTACCCGGACGTGCCATTGATCTGACCGGCGTGATAGAGGCCGGGCACTTTTTTGGTCTCCAACGTCGCATCCAGCTCAGTCGGTTGGACGAAATCATATTCGATCGCATAACCAGGCCTGGCCATGGCGACCCGTTCAAGGCCTGGAATGGTCTGAAGAAACTGGAGTTGGACTTCAACCGGGAGGCTGGTCGAAATCCCATTGGGATAATAGATCGTCGTTTCTCTCCCATCCGGCTCCAGAAACACCTGGTGGCGCTCCTTGTCGGCAAAACGGACGACTTTGTCCTCGATCGATGGACAGTATCGGGGACCGATGCCATGGATCACCCCGCTGTAGAGCGGCGACCGATCGAGATTGTCACGGATGACACGGTGCGTCCGTTCATTCGTATAAGTCAGATGGCAGGCCACCTGCTCGAGCTGCAGCCGTTCGGTGGTGTAGGAGAATGGTTGAGGAGGAGTGTCCCCGAACTGCGGCTCTGTGCGTGAAAAGTCGATCGTCCTCCCATCGAGTCTTGGCGGGGTGCCTGTTTTCAACCGTGCCAGCGGGAAGCCGATTTCGGCCAGCGAGTGTGATAACCCTTCTGCGGCGGGCTCTCCGGCCCGGCCGGCGGGAAAATGGACGGAGCCGATATGGATCAGCCCTCGCAAAAAGGTGCCCGTGGTCACAATGACGGACTGGGCTTTGTAGCGGCGTCCATCGGCCGTGATGACCCCGAGCACACGCTGATCGCCAAGCCAGAGCCGGTCCACCGTCGCATGAACGACCTGCAAATTCGACTGGGCATGGATCGTCTCCGTCATGGTTAAGCGGTAATGTATCCGATCGGCCTGGGCCCGCAACGATCTGACAGCCGGTCCCTTCCTCGTATTCAACATCCGGAATTGAATGCCGGCCCGGTCGATGGCACGGGCCATTTCCCCTCCCAGCGCGTCAATTTCACGGACCAGATGGCCTTTGGCGATTCCGCCGATCGCAGGATTACAGGACATCTGAGCAATATTGTCGGCCTTGAGCGTGAACAGCAGGGTGGAGCAGCCCATCCTGGCGGCAGCCAACGCCGCCTCACAGCCGGCATGGCCGGCGCCGATTACCAGGACATCGCATTGGGCTTCTACGGTGTAAGGCAGCATCTCAGAACGAATCGTGGTTGATATCAGAAGTGAAAATTTTCACTTGTTCCACGTGGAACATTTATATGCAGGGGGAGATGCTCATCTCCCCCTGCACCCCCATCGCCATACGAGTGGCAGCCACTGCTCGCGTGTCAGTTCGACGCTCGGCGTTTGTTCCGCTCATGCTCCGCACTCGCTCAGATCAAGGGGAGAATGCTCATCTCCCCTTGATAATCCCCATCGCCATACATGTTCTACTCACGGCTCGCGCGTCAAATCAGCGCTCGGCTCTTGTCCATCGTGATACCGCGGTTCGCCGATGAGGGTGTTAGATCAGCATCCGAGAGATTTCAATTCTATTTCCCAATACAGAACTGGCTGAAAATATTATCAAGAAGCTCTTCGGTGAAGTCGCCTTCGGCGCCTAGCAGGCCGCCAAGTTGCCTGAGTGCATCGTTCAGATCACATGCCAGACATTCAAATGGAAGCCCATCGGTTGCCGCCTCGCGCGCCTTCACCACGCTCTCCCTTGCTGCATTCAATGCATGATGTTGTCGTGATGAACTGATGATCGGCCGTTCGGTCATTCCTCCTATCCGTTCAGCCGCCCAGTGGCTAATGCGCTCCTTCAATTGATCACACCCAGCGCCCGTGACAGCAGAGATGGGGATAATCGGGACGGCTGGATACCGGTTGGCTACCGCCATCAGATCAATCGGATTACAGAGATCAATCTTATTGAAAACAATTAGTGTTTTGTTAGTATCGATGGTGTCGACCAGTCTCCAATCATCTGGTTGCATCGGCTGACTGCCATCCAGAACAAGCAAGACGAGATCAGCCTCTTCCTTGGAGCGGCTGGCCCGCTTGATTCCTTCCTGCTCGATCGGATTGGGGCTTGTCCTGATCCCGGCGGTATCGATCAACTGAAGCGGAACCTGGTCGATCAGCACCATTTCATTGAGCAGATCCCTGGTCGTCCCTGGATATGGAGTGACAATGGCCCGTTCCTTTTGAAGCAACTGATTGAAGAGGCTCGATTTTCCGACATTCGGCCGTCCGATGATAACCGTCTGAAGGCCGTCACGTAATAGTTCTCCGGCCTGTGCGCTCTCCAGCAAACGGACCAGCTTCCGGCCGATCTCGTCCAGCTGCGTGATGAGAAGATCAGCGGCGGGCTCCGCGACGCCCTGCTCGACGAAATCCAGGCTTGCTTCGCAGTGTGCGAGCAGCTCGAGAATTGACGCACGAATCGCTCGGACGGCATCGGCCACATCGCCGCGCAATTGTCGAAGCGCAATCCGATGCGCCGTTTCTGACTCGGCCTGAATCAAGGCCATGACCGCCTCGGCCTGTGTCAGATCAAGCCTACCGTTTAAAAACGCCCGTTTGGTGAATTCGCCCGGCTCGGCCAGCCGCGCGCCGGCCGTCAGGCAGAGTTCCAGTATCCGCGCCAGCACCACGGGCCCGCCGTGGCCGCTGATCTCGATTGTGTCCTCACGGGTGTAACTGCGCGGCGCGCGCATCACTGTCACCAACACTTCATCGACGGGCTCGCCCGTGACGGGATTGAGCAACCAACCGTGGTGCACGGTATGGCTGGCCACGTCTGCGAATGCGTGTCGGGCGCTGCCCCGTTGGTGAAGAGAGAAGATCGTTTCGATGATCGGGAGCGCGTCGGGTCCAGACAGCCTGATGACGCCCACCGCGCCGATGCCCAACGGTGTGGCGATGGCGCAGATGGTCTCGGTCGAACGGGCGGTGGTCATTTCACTGGCGCCGGTGCCGGATAGAGCCTGATCGTGACATACTGCTGGAGGATCGTCAAGAGATTGTTCACCAGCCAATAGAGCACCAGGCCGGAGGGAAATTGGAGAAACATGAATGTAAAGACTACCGGCAAGAGCAGCATCATCCGGGCCTGCTTGGGGTCCATGGCCGATGGTTGGATTTTCTGCTGGATGAACATCGTCAACCCCATAACCAGCGGGAGAATATAGTACGGATCCTTGTCGGACAGGTCATGAATCCAGCCGAGGAAGGGCGAGTGTCTCAGCTCGATCGTGGAGTAAAGAATATTATAAAATGCCACAAATACAGGTATTTGTAAGATCATCGGAAGACAGCCGCCCAGAGGATTGACCTTGTGGGTCTTGTAGAGTTGAAACAGCTCTTTATTGAACCGCTCCTTGTCATCCTTATATTTTTTCTGGAGCTCGGCCATTTTTGGCTGGAGCGCCTGCATCGCCTTCATGGAGGTGTAGCTTTTGTGGGTCAACGGCACGAAGCAGAGCTTGATCAGAACGGTGACCACAATGATGGCCACACCGTAATTGTGTGTAAAGCCGTGCACAAACTGCAGCAGCAAAAAGAGCGGCTTGGCAATGAACCGGACCAGCGTCAAGCTGCCGAACATGAACCACCCGAAGTCGATGGTCTGCTGCAACCCGGCGTGCAGCGCAGTCAACGCCTTGTATTCCTTGGGGCCGGCGTACAACGCCAGCTCCTCCCGCCGGTTCGATTGCACGGTCAGGGCGGTGGTGATGCCGGTGGTGTCCTCCTTGGAGAGGGTCACCTCGTTCAGCGGCATGGTCGGAATCAACGCGGCGATGAAGTATTTTCCCTCGATGGCCGTCCAGTGCACGTCGCCGGTGTGGGCGACCGTTGGGCTGGCGAGTTTCTCCGGCTTGTCCATGACCAGATCGCCGCCGATCAGGCTGACGGCGCCAAGGTGGCCGAGGAATCGTTGGGCCGGCCCCGTCCCGAGATGCAGTCCGAAACTGTCACCCAACGAGACGCGGTAAGGCGCATCGAGGCCGTCGACCGTGAACGTCAGATCAACACGGTAGGTGTCGCTGTGGAAGAGGAGCTCCTTCTCCACGGTAACCGTCCGCCCGCTGTGATCCTTCAGGGGCAGGGTGGCGGTCATCCGGATGTGCGCGGACGGATGATCATTGTCGAGGCGGGCGTCGCCGCCTTCCAGATGATAGATCGTCTCGTTGAGGACCGTCGTGTCGACGGCGGGAATCTCGACGGCCAGCGGCGCGCTGAGCGACGGCCGCCCCATGGGCGGGTAGAGCACGACCGGGTCGGTGCCGTTGACGGTCTCGGTGTATTGTTTTAACTCCCAGTTCGTGATCACGCCGCCCGCCGTCGTCAACGTGGCCCGATACAGCGGCGTGTCAATCGTGACGGCGGCGGCTTGCGCCGGAGGCGCAGCCTCCGATGTTGCCGGAGTGGTCGCCGGACCGGGCGCTTCGGACGGACCCGTCCGGGCGGACAACGCGCCGGTGGCGGCCGCCGCGCCTTCTTTTGCCGGCGCCGTATGAGGAGGCGGCGCATTGGGCGGCGGCGTCGGGGTGTGGCCGAAGATCGTGAAGAGGTAGACAATGGCCACCGCCAACACTAAAAACACGACCAGCCGTTTTTCCGTATCACCCATGAGGCGCTTGGTCAGGGAACGGGATCGTGCCCGCCGGCATGATAGGGGTGGCAGCAGGCCATTCGTTTTACGGCCAGCCAGCCGCCCCGGATCACTCCGTGACGGTGCACGGCCTCAATCGCGTAGGCGGAACAGGAGGGATAAAAGCGGCACGACGGGGGCAACACCGGCGATACCCATCGACGATAACCGCGGATCAGCGTCAGCAGCAGCGCGCGCATCTGCCTACGTCAGCCGGTCCAGCATCGTTCGCAGTCGGTCCTTGAGGAGGGCGGGCGATAACTCCACCGCGGACCGTTGGGGGAGGATCAGGATGTCGTAGGCTCCGTATTGCATTTCCGGCTGGCGGACGATCTCCCGGCAGCGACGCTTGATCCGGTTGCGGGCCACGGCACGGCCCAGCCGCCGGCCGACAAGGACGCCGTAGCGTGTCGTGGGCGCGTGCGTGAGACGGTAGACCACGGTGAAATCCTGGCTTTTGAGCCGTCGACCCGAGCGGAAAATCGAGGCGATCTCCCGCTCGTCGGCAATGCGGATCCGTCGCCAGGACGCCTGTGCGCGGCGCGGCGGAATCCACCTACCCCGTCGTGGTCAGGCGGCGACGCCCTTTCGCGCGCCTCCGCTTGAGGACGAGGCGGCCGCCGGGCGTGCTCATTCGCTTCAGGAACCCGTGGGTTCGTTTGCGCCGTATTCGGCTTGGTTGATAGGTAACGGACATGATCGGCTCGTTGAAAAACGGAAAGGACTGTACCATACCACTGTGACGGAGTGCAACCTCGGGGTGATCGGTGCCGCAGGAGGGTCGTTTCATTGACTCGGCCTGGACTGCGTGTTAGAGTGGCCTGCTTTACGGCAGGATTCGCCGACGAATGATCCACATGAGACGATCATGCTCGACCCCCGGTTAATCCGCGAAGATGAGGGCGCGGTGTCGGCAGCCCTGGCGAGGCGAGGCGTGCAGCTCGACTGGGCGGAGTGGCGGCGGCTGGACCAGGAACGGCTGGTCTGTGTTCAGGAGGTGGACGCGCTGCGTGAAGAGCGCAACCGCCGGTCCGAGGAGGTGGCGGCGCTCAAGCGTCGCGGCGAGTCGGCCGACGAGCTGATGGTGAGGCTGCGGCAACTCGGCGACTCGCTCAAGGAGCGCGAAGGCCGGCTGCGCGAGCAGGAAGAGGCGCTGCAGGCGTTTCTGATCAGAATCCCGAATCTCCCTCACGACTCCGTGCCGCCGGGCACGAGCGCGGAGGACAACGCGGAAATCCGGCGATGGGGCGAGCCGCCGCCGTTCAACTTCACCCCCAAACCCCATTGGGAAATCGGCGAGCGGTTGGGCATTCTTGATTTCACCCGCGCCGCCGCCATGGCCGGCAGCCGGTTCGTCGTCTACCGCGGGGCGGGCGCATTGCTCGAGCGCGCGCTCGTCAATCTGATGCTCGATCTGGCCACGCGCGAGCATGGCTATGAAGAGGTGCAGCCGCCGGTGCTGGTCAATCCCAAAAGCCTGCTGGGGACGGGTCAACTGCCGAAGTTTGAAGAGGAGCTGTTTCACCTCCGTGACGACGACTATTACCTGATTCCCACGGCGGAAGTGCCGCTGACCAATCTGCACCGGGAGGAGATCCTCAACGAGGCGGATCTGCCCCGGCGCTACGCGGCCTGGACGCTCTGTTTCCGTCGGGAAGCCGGCTCCTACGGCAAGGACGTGCGCGGGTTGATTCGCCAGCATCAATTTAATAAAGTAGAGCTGGTCCGCGTCACCACGCCGGATCGTTCCTATGACGAGCTGGAGTTGTTGACAGGCCATGCGGAAGCGGTCCTCCAGCGGCTGGGGTTGCATTACCGCGTGATGGCGTTGTGCGCCGGCGACTTGGGATTTTCGGCGGCGAAGACATATGACCTCGAAGTCTGGTCGCCGAGTCAGCAGGAGTTTCGGGAAATTTCTTCCTGCTCGAATTTTGAAGAATTTCAGGCGCGGCGCTGCAACATCCGCTACCGGCCGGCGGCGGGCAAAGGCACGCGGTTTGTGCATACGCTGAACGGGTCGGGGCTGGCGGTGGGGCGCACGGTGGTGGCGATTCTGGAGCAGTGTCAACAGGAGGACGGCAGCGTGACGATTCCGGAGGCCCTGCGGCCGTATATGAACGGGATGAAGAAAATTGAGAAGGAGAAGTAAGGCGTTGTCGACTGCAGTGCGTCGGATTCGTGAGGGGTGAGGAAATGATTATCGGCGCTTACCGCGCCGCTCAGGGAGGGGTGGCCGAGTGGCCTAAGGCGGCGGTCTTGAAAACCGTTACCCGAAAGGGTCGTGGGTTCGAATCCTACCCCCTCCGGATTTTTCGGCAGGTAACGATTGTACCATTGACGCTGGTATTTGGTTTGGGTGATCGATTATAGTCGACAGCAATCGGGAGGGATCAAGAAAGGATTTTCCCCGCTACCGCGGGGCTTAGGGAGAGGTGGCCGAGCGGCTGAAGGCAGCTGCCTGCTAAGCAGTTGTGGGGGGAAACCTCCACCCAGGGTTCGAATCCCTGCCTCTCCGTGGCGGCTTTCTTTGCAGAGCCGCCACGGAGAGGAATATAAATAACAGGCGGAGGCGGGTACCCTTTGGGTGCCGACGCCTCTCCCTGGGGAAGTGAGGCGCGAGCCGAACAATCCCTGCCTGACAGCAGTAGTTGGGTGAGAGACCAGCGGGTGCCCACTGGGAGGCTGGCCTTCCACCTTGGGGATGTGAGGCCGAGAGGCCGAGCCCGCAAAGCGAGCGCAGCCGATGTCAGGCTGTGCGAGCGGATAGAATAGTACCTTCCGCTCGGGCGATGAATCCCTGTGGGATTCATCAACAGTCCCTTCCGGATTGGTGATGGAGAGTCTGCTCCATAAATAATCTTTGCATTGGAGGAACGTAGCGCATGAAAGCGATGGTCTGGTGCGGAATCCTGATTCTGGTGATGATGAATGTCGGCTGCAAAAAAAGCGAG
>DATJYI010000120.1:0-6036 GCA_035499635.1 Nitrospiria bacterium
GGCCACAACTCGCTGTGGTCCGCGTCGAAGTGCATCTTCCTCCGAACTGAGCGAGCGTTCTGTGCGAGCGGAACGACGCCCGGCGGACGCGCTCAAGGAGATCCGTGACGATCTGGGCGAGTGCACGCGGTGCCGACTGCACGAAGGCCGCACCCATCTCGTCTTCGGCACCGGCAACCCGCGCGCCCGGCTCATGTTCGTCGGCGAGGCGCCGGGCCAGGATGAAGACGAGCAGGGACTCCCCTTTGTCGGACGGGCGGGCCAGCTGTTAACCAAGATGATCGAATCCATGGGGTTGAATCGGGAGGAGGTCTACATCGCCAACGTGCTCAAGTGCCGACCACCGGGCAACCGACCGCCGCGCCCCGACGAGGTCGCCACCTGCGGGCCGTTCCTCCGCAGACAGATCGCTTCGATCCATCCGGACGTGCTCTGCACGTTGGGTAGTTTTGCGGCGCAGGCCGTCCTGCGCCGCGAGGAGAAGATCTCCGCCATACGCGGCAAATTTTTCCTTGTCGACGGCGTCACCGTGCTCCCCACCTACCATCCGGCCTACCTGCTGCGTAATCCCGGGGAGAAACGCACCGTCTGGGAGGACCTGCAAAAGATCATGGCGGTGTTGAAGAAGGCGGAAGGACAGTGATGAGTGACCAGAGGCAAGTGACATGTGAACAGCAATCATCCACGCGGCGCGTGAGCCTGCTTTCAACTCTTCACGCCTCACTCCTCACCCGCCGCTTCTTACTCCTCACTCATCACTCGCTACTCATCACTCGTCACTGACATGAAATCCCTCTTTGCTCCCTGGCGACTGCCCTACCTGAAAGGTCCCAAGCCGGACCACTGCATCTTCTGCGTGGGCAAATCCACCGACGACCGTCGGCGCTTCATCCTGCACCGCGGCGGATCGACCTTTGTCATCATGAACGCGTATCCCTACTCCAACGGCCATCTGATGGTTGCCCCGTATGAACACGCCTCGGAACTGCAGGCGTTGTCGCCCGCCGCGCTCGGTGAGCTGCTGGTCACCACCCAACTGGCGATCGATGCGCTGAAGGCCGTATACAAGCCACAGGGATTCAATGTCGGACTCAATCTCGGCAAAGCGGCCGGCGCCGGAATTGAAGAACATCTTCACCTCCATATCGTCCCCCGCTGGAACGGCGACACCAACTTCATGACCACGGCCGCCCATGTGCGCGTCATTCCGGAGGATTTGCACCATGCCTATGATCAACTGGCGCCTGAATTTCGCGCCCGGTCCGGGAACGCCTCCCCCCCGTCCAAATCCAAACGGCGACGATGACCGCATCAATTGATACGCTGACGCCGTTGATGCAGCAATACCGCCGGCTCAAGCAGCGGTATCCCGATGCCATCCTCTTCTTCCGCGTCGGCGACTTTTATGAGATGTTCGAAGAGGATGCCCTCAAGGGCTCGCAGCTGCTCAACATTGCGCTCACCGCGCGGGATAAACACCGCCCCAACCCCACGCCGCTCTGCGGCGTGCCGGCCGTCGCGGTGACCACCTACGTGGCCAAGCTGATCAGGGCCGGACAGGCGGTTGCCATCTGTGAGCAGATCGAGTCGCCCGCCGGTTCCGGCAGGACCCCCCTCATGGCGCGCGAGGTGGTCCGCGTCATCACGCCGGGCACGGTGCTGGAGCCGGCCTTGCTCGATCCGAAGGAGGCCGCGTTCGTCGGAGCGGTAACGCACACCGGCCGTCAGACCGGCGCGGCATGGGTCGATCTCTCCACCGGCCAGGGCTGGCTGGCCACAATTGACGTTCCCCGCCCGCAAGAGGCGGTCGCCGAGTTGCTTCAACGATGGAACGTCAAGGAACTGTTGGTGCCGGATAAGTTGAGGACGCAGCCCGCCTGGGCGGACGCGTTGCGCGGGTTCAGGCTGGTCGACCTGCCGGCCGAGGTTTGTACCCCTGACGAAGGCCGCCGCCTGCTCCATCGCCATTTTCGCATCGAATCGCTGGCGGCCTGGGGCGGCTCGGATGAGCCGGCCGTGCTGGGCGCCATCGGCGCGTTGCTGCACTATCTGGAAGAGACTCAACGGCAGGCGCTCTCCCATCTGCGCGCGCTGCGCTATCACCGACGGGAGCGCTATCTCAGCCTCGACCCCACCACCCAGAACCATCTGGAACTGACCGAACGTTCCATGGCGGGGGGAGGCGACAACCGGCGCGAGGGCTCGCTGCTGGGTGTGATCGACCGCACCATGACGGCCATGGGCGGACGGCTGTTGCGCCAGTGGCTGCTCCATCCCCTGCTCGACGCGGGCGCGATCAACCAACGGCTCGACCGGGTCGACGCGTTTACGGCCGACTACGAGCGGCGCACCTCCCTGCGAACCATCCTGAGCGGGATCGGCGATCTTGAGCGGATCATCGGCCGGGTGAGCCTCAAGGCGGCCAACGCGCGCGATCTGGTGCAATTGAAGGAGTCGATCAACCGCTTCCCCGCCGTCTGGAAACTGCTGCATGATCATCCGAACGCTGATCATGCGGAGCGGCCGCTCGCATCGCTGACGGACTCATGGGACGATTTGACCGAGCCGGCCCGGACGATCGACGCCGCGCTGGTTGACTCGCCGCCGCTTGCGCTGAAGGAAGGCGGGCTCATCAAACCGGGCCATCATGCCGAACTGGATGAGCTGCGCGAGATCAGCCGGAACGGCAAGCAGTGGATCGCGCAGCTCGAAGGCCGGGAGCGTCAGCGGACCGGCATCGACTCGCTGAAGGTACGGTACAACCAGGTCTTCGGCTATTATCTCGAGGTTTCGAAGGCGAATCTCGCCAAGGTGCCCGACGATTATCACCGCAAGCAGACGCTAGTCAACGCGGAACGGTTCGTCACTCCGGAGCTCAAGGAGCTCGAATCGAAGGTGCTGGGAGCCGAGGAACGGATCTGTCAGCTGGAATATCAATTATATGATGAACTCCGGGCGCAGATCGCCGGGCAGGCCGCCCGTGTGCAGGTGATGGCCGAACGGCTGGCCGAAATCGACGTTCTGGCCGCGCTGGCCGAGACGGCGGTCGCCGGCCGGTATGTCCGTCCCGTGCTGTCCGACACGGTGGCCATCACCGTCCGCGGCGGCCGCCATCCGGTGGTTGAACAGGCGTTGGGGCCGAATCGATTCGTGCCGAACGACGTCCTGTTGAACGACGTCGATCACCAGCTGTTGATCATCACGGGCCCCAACATGGCGGGGAAATCGACCTACCTGCGGCAGGTGGCGCACATCGTGATTCTGGCTCAAATGGGAAGCTTCGTGCCGGCCGAAGCGGCCGAGATCGGCTTGGTCGACGGCATTTTCACCCGGATCGGCGCGACGGATGATCTGGTCGGCGGCCGCAGCACCTTCATGGTGGAGATGAACGAAACCGCGACGATCCTGCAGCGCGCCACGCCGCGCAGCCTGATCCTGCTCGATGAAGTCGGCCGCGGTACCTCCACCTACGACGGCGTCAGTATCGCGTGGGCCGTCGCCGAGCATCTGCATCGGGTGATCGGCGCACGAACGCTCTTTGCCACCCACTACCACGAGCTAACAGAACTAGCCACGCAGTACGAGGGGATCACGGCCTGCCACGTCGCCGTCCGGGAATGGAATGATGAGATTGTCTTCCTGCGGACGATTGTCGAAGGGGGCAGCGACCGGAGTTACGGGATTCAGGTTGCCCGGCTGGCGGGTCTTCCGGAGAGCGTGATCGCCAAGGCCAAAGAGGTGCAGGCGAGACTGGAAGCTCAAGGAAGCACAATCGCGCCGGCCGATACATCACGACCGGCCATGCCTCCCCCTCCCCAAACCGATCTATTCGATTCGCCTTTGCAACAAATCGCCAAAGAACTGACTGCCCTCGATCCCAATCATATGACGCCGATGCAGGCGTTGGATGTATTGGAAAAAATAAAAAGAATGGCGACCAACCCATGAACACAGCGCTCATCTTTTCGAACCGGGACGCGCCCTTTCCTACGGCCGCCCCAATCGTGGCGTATCGCGTGACCGCTGATGTATGAACACCGCGCCGCGCCGCTGCTGCCGAGGCCGGCCTATATCGCCCGGGTCGTCCGCAGCGCCGCCTCCGGCCTCCTCATGATCCTGGGCGCCCTTCTCATCGGCATGACCGGCTATCATTCGCTTGAACAGATGGCCTGGATCGACTCCTTCGCCAACGCCGCCATGATCCTATCCGGCATGGGGCCGCTGGCGCCGCTGCACACTTCGGCCGGCAAGCTATTTGCCGGCTGTTACGCGCTCTTCAGCGGTCTGGCGTTCATCGTGATCTTGGGCGTCATCGTCGCGCCGGTGGTCCACCGGCTTCTGCACAAATTCCATCTCGAATTTGATCAACGCCGGGACAGCCCCTAACACGTCGTGGCGGCCGTGTATGCACCGTGGCCGCGACACCGCCTCGTCTTCATGAACCGCACCGTCCGGTTTGCGATCCTGGCCTCCGTGTTTGTCGGCCTGACGGTTGCGGTGGCTAAACTTCCGCCCCTCCCGCAGGATCCCTCCTATCACCGATTTGCAGATCAACGATCGTTATTTGGCGTCCCCAACGCAGCCGATGTGGGGTCGAATCTCGCGATCCTCGCAGCCGGCGTCTGGGGGATTGTCCTCATGTGGCGAACACACCGGTCCGACGCCGCCACTTCGCTTGCCCGATCGACCGACCGGTGGCTCTACTGGCGCTTTTACCTGGTCGCCGTGCTGGCGGCGGTCGGCTCGATCTATTATCATCTGGCGCCCGATGATCACCGGCTGCTCTGGGATCGGTTGCCGCTCGCATTGCTGCTCGCGTCGTTTGCCGCCATCGTGATCGCCGAACGGATCGGGATGAAGGCGGGATTGCTCTCCGGTCTCCCCCTGCTGTTGCTGGCCGTCGGCACGGTGCTCTATTGGTACGCGGGTGAGACGCGAGGCACCGGCGATCTGCGCCCCTACCTGTGGTTTCAGCTCGCCGCGTTGCTTCTTGTCCCGCTGACGTTTCTGCTCTTCGACTCCCCCTATTCCGGCGAAGCGGCCCTGTGGTGGGGGCTGTGGGCCGTCTATGCGCTGGCCAAGGTCAGCGAACAGCTCGACCACGAAATTTTCAGTCTGGGCCACCTGATCAGCGGCCATACGCTCAAGCACCTGCTGGCCGCTGCGGTGATCGGGCTGACCATCCGAATCCGGCTTCATCGCGAGGCAGCCACCCGTCAGCGGCCCGGTGACAGACCTTCCGTCGGACGGGTATAATCTCCACACCATTCACCCAGGAGCATTCCCGCGATGGATTATTATGACACTAAGGATCTGAACCGGTTTGCGGAGGTGGGCAAGTTCGCCAGCGGCCTGATGAAGAAGTTCTTCGATTATTACAACGAGGCGACCGGCGCGGACGGCGCGCTGACCAGGCGGGAGAAGGCGCTCATCGGCCTGGCTGTCGCCCACACCAAGCAATGCCCCTACTGTATCGACGCCTACACGACCCAGTGCCTCGAGAGCGGCTCGAACCCCGAGCAGATGACCGAGGCGGTGCACGTCGCCGCCGCGCTGGAAGCCGGGATGACGCTGGTGCACGTCGTCCAGATGCACAACTGCCTCCAGCGCCAGGGGGGCTGACGACTTGCCTCCGGATCAAACGGATGACTCCCGGTTTCCTTTCGTCGACACCCTGAAGCGGCACCGGCTGATGCTGGCGCCCGTGTCAATCGACACGCTGCAGGTCAACGTCGGCAAGCTGTGCAATCAGGCCTGCCACCATTGCCACGTCGACGCCTCTCCCTCCCGCACCGAGATCATGGAGCGGAAGACGATCGACCGCTGCCTGGAGATCCTCCGCGATCATCCGTCAATCAAGAATCTCGACCTGACCGGCGGGGCGCCGGAGCTAAATCCTCGGTTCGACAACTTCGTAATCGAAGCCAAAAAACTGGGCAAACACGTGATGGTCCGCCACAACCTCACCGTCACGTTCGACGGCAACCCAAGAACAAAGGAGTCCAAACGCTATCTGCCGGAGTTCTTCGCCCGTCA
>DATJYI010000121.1:0-20529 GCA_035499635.1 Nitrospiria bacterium
GAAACCGCCCCGATCATCCGTTTGGTCGATCAGTTACTGCGCACCGCCCTGACATTGCGCGCCAGCGATCTGCACCTGGAGCCAGGTTCGGCCGGCTGCCGTCTCCGCTACCGCATCGACGGACTGCTGTGCGATGAGCAACGGCTGCCGCGCAACGTTCAGGCGCCGGTGATTTCCCGATTGAAAGTGCTCGCATGCCTGGATATCGCCGAACGGCGTCTGCCGCAGGACGGCGCGTTCCGCATCCGTGTGGATGGGAAGGAGATTGATCTGCGGGTTTCCGTGATACCGCTGCCCTACGGGGAGAAAATCGTTGTTCGCGTCCTTGACCAATCGGCGGGCCTGGTCGATCTGGAAGCCCTGGGCTGCACGGCGGAGCGTCTCGACGAGTTCCGGGCCGTTCTGCGCCGCACGCGCGGCATGGTCCTGGTGACCGGACCGACCGGCAGCGGCAAGACGACAACGCTCTACGCCATGGTGCAGTCGTTGAACGAGCCGTCGCGCAACATCGTCACGGTGGAGGATCCCATCGAGTACCGGATCCCCGGGGTCAATCAGTTGCAGGTCAACGCCGAAATCGGGCTCACCTTCACCCGGGCGCTCAGAGCGCTGCTGCGGCAGGATCCCGACGTGATCCTGATCGGGGAGATCCGAGATGGCGAAACGGCCGAGATCGCCTGCCGGGCCGCCATGACGGGTCATCTGGTGTTGTCAACGCTGCATACCAACGATGCGTCGTCGACCGTCACGCGCCTTCTCGATCTGGACGTGCCGCGCTACCTCGTTGTGTCGCAGTTGATCGGCGTGATCGCCCAACGGCTGGTGCGCACGATCTGTCCCCGCTGCCGACGCGAGGCCGAGCCGCCTTCGGAACTGCTCACGGCGCTGCGGCTGGCGCCCGAAGCGGTTCGGACGAAATGCACATACGAGGGCCGTGGCTGTTCTCACTGCCGTAACGAGGGCTACTTTGGACGGACGGCGATTCATGAGGTGATGATGCTGACGCCGCCGCTCAGGGAACTGATCGCCGCCGGCGCATCCGAAGAGGCGTTGCGGGCGGCCGCGCTTGCATCCGGCATGATCTCGTTGGGCGGCGACGGTCTGGCCAAGGTCTGGCAGGGGATCACGACGCTGGATGAAGTGGCCAGAGTCGTCGCGGCCGACGAAGCGTGCGAGCGGATCTGTCCGGCTTGCCTGACAGCCATCCGGCCCGATTTTATCCACTGCCCCTCCTGCGGCATCGTGCTGCAACGGCAATGTGCCGGCTGTCACCGGCCGGTCCAGCCGGGCTGGCGTTATTGTCCCCAGTGCCGGGAGAGGCTGTTAGGTTAACCCTTCGCGGTTTATCCGCTCCTGTTTCGCATTTGCTCAAATCAAGGGGAGTGGCGCCACTCCCCTTGATGATCCCTATCGCCATACGGGATGTACCCATTGCTCGCGTGTCAAACCCACGCTCGGCCCCTGGCTATCGTCTGACTGCGGTTCGCCGAGATGCGAGTAATGTTGGAATGGGCATGTGATTATCATTAGGACGGACGATTTCCTCTCATTGCCGGCGTATTATTCCATCGTACTTCATGCGTCCAACAATCAATGGGGGGCATCGGGGGGAGATACAGTCTCCCCCCGAATCTAATCACCCTTGCCAGACGGTGATCGGGCACGTTAGACTGATTGATTATGCGCGGCTTGCGGATTGCCCGGGGGTTGTTGATGGTCTGCAATCATTGCGAGACCGCCTTGCGTCAGGGCCATTATGTGGATGAGCGCGACAATATTCCGCCTGACAAGGCCGAACTGGTGTTCGACGAGATCTGCGCCAACTGTTTCGATTACAACCGGCCGCTTATCGACGACATGCTTGGTAGTAGCGAGTAACCTGTACATCCGATGGGGGTTGTCAGGGAGGAGAGCCGGAATCTCCCCCTGACTTCATTGATATGCTCGGGAGCAGTGAATAGACTTGATCTAACGGGGTTGGGACATGGGGCATCGCCAACCCAAAAGCAGAGTTTTTGGGGAATTGTGTTGAGCACGGGCCCCCATTTCTCAAAGACATGCCAGGTAACAGCGAGTGATGCTCACAAAAACGCTTGACAACGCTCCCCGTGCTTGCTACTCTGTGGGTGCGTTTTAGGAATGTCTGCAAGGAGTTGAGTAGCAGGACGGAAGGGAAGAGAGAACCGCCGACGGCGCATCGCCGGGGCGGTTTTTTTGTGGCCCGCCGGCCCGCCCGTCAGTCACCAGGAGAAGGAGGGAAGACCGTGCCTCGAGGCAAAGTCAAATGGTTCAATGCAAACAAAGGGTATGGCTTTATTGCTCAGGAAGGCGGAGCCGATGTGTTCGTCCACTTTTCCGCCATCTCCGGAGAAGGGTTTAAATCCCTCGAGGAGGGACAGGAAGTCGAGTTCGAAATCGTCAACGGCGCGAAAGGACCGCAGGCCGCGAACGTGACCAAGGTCTAACGCGGGTTTCGGCGAATACGACGGGGGCCCCGGGATCCATCCGGGGCCTTCGTGTTTTGGGCCCTCGTCCACGCCGCGCACCACCGGGCGGTCGCGGCCGGAAGTCGCCGGGACGCCGTGCCGGCATCGCGGCGGAGCGCGGCCAGATGCGCGGCCAGCAGGCGCAGCGACGGCAGCGCGTCGACGTCGTACCAGAAGGGCAGCAGGCGGCAGCGCAACCCGAGCCGGTTGATTCCGGAGAGCGTCGCCTCCAGCACCGTCGAACGTCCCCAGGGGATGCAGTCAAAAATCGGAGGGACGCGGCGGGAGACGCCGACTAAGTAATAGCCGCCGTCGCAGGCCGGGCCGAGCACCACGTCGACGCCGCGCAGCTGGCGGAAGGCGTTGTGGAGAATCGACGGCGGCAGCGTCGGCATGTCGGTGCCGATCAGCACGGCCCGCGTTGCGCCGGCGTCCAGCGCCTGTCGGAGCGCCGACGCCATCCGTTCGCCGAGCGTCGCGCCCGTTTGCGTGAGCAGTCGCAGCCTGAATCGGCGCGCCAGGTGGCGGAAGTAGGGATGCGTGGTGGAAGGTGCGCAGCTCAACCAGCGGGTGATGCCGCCGAGCGAGTGGGAGGCGCGGACGACATCGAGCAGAAACGCCTCATGCAGGCGGGCGGCCTGTTTGGAGGTCAGCGGCGGGCTGAGGCGCGTTTTCACCTCCCCCGGCTCCGGCGCCTTGGCAAAGATGATCAGCGCCTGCGTCGAACCTGTCGATGAGGATGAAGATTGTGAGCGTGCGGCGCGGGTGCGCGATGCGGCGGCCGTCATGGCGGGGGGACTTTATCAGCGCGCCCCCGGGGTGTCAAGAATGGAGGGAATGTTCGGCGCCAATTTGGAGTATAATGGAGATCTTCGCCCACGACGGCACTGAAGGGAATTATGATTCGACCACGGTCGACATACCGGACCATCGGGCTCGCGGCCGCCGCGATCTGTCTGGCGGCCTTCGGCGCGTGGTTGATTGCGCTTGATCGCGAAGTGGTCAATGGATTTGAAGCGCATCTGCACCGGAAGCCGGCGATCGTCTACGCCAGCCGTCTGACGATCCGTCCGGGCGACGTGATCGATCCCAGTGATGTCACGCTCCGGCTGGAGCGTCTGGGATTTCAGGCCGCGGCGGCCGCCGTGCAGGAACCCGGGGAATACCGGTGGCGGGAGCCGGAGCTGTTGGAAGTGGCATTGCGCGCCTCCGACGAGCTGGTGCCCTCCGACGTGTCCGTGGCGCCTGCCGGTCGCGTGGTCACGCTCACGTTCCGTGACGGACGGGTGACGGCCGTGCGGGCGCCCGATGAGTCGCTTGCGGCCGCCCTGTTATTGGGCGCCGAACCGCTGGGGGTGATCGCGGGCGCGCACCGGCTCAGCATGCGGCCGGTGCGGCTGGGCGAGGTGCCGCCCGTCCTGCTCTTCGCCATTCTGACAACGGAGGATCGGCGCTTCTGGTCGCACCACGGCATCGATCTGAGGGCGATGGGGCGCGCTGCGCTCGCCGATTGGCGGGCCGGCCGGGTTGTTGAAGGCGGCAGCACACTGACGCAGCAGTTGGTCAAAAATCTCTTTCTCGGCAGTCAGCAGACGCTGCGCCGAAAGGCGAACGAAGCGGTGATGGCCCTGCTGCTGGAAGCGCACTATTCAAAGAAGACCATCTTCGAAGCCTACCTGAACTCGATTTACTTCGGCACACGGACGGGCGCCGTCGGAGAAGGCGCCCAGGCCGTCATCGGCGTCGGCGAAGCGGCGGAATTTTATTTCGGCCGGCCGGTGTCCCGGTTATCGGTGGCGGAGCAGGCGTGGCTTGCCGCCATGATCAAGTCCCCGGCCAGGTACGCGCCGGGTCATGGAGAGGAGAATGGCGGCGTCGCCAGATCGCGCCGCGATCTGGTGCTCCGCCGGCTGGCGGACGCGCGCATCATTTCGACGGAGGCGAGCCGCATCGCACAGGCCGAGCCGGTCACGACCGCTGCGCCAGCGGCGTTGTTGCAGGGAAGCGCGCCATATGTGGTGGACTGGGTCACTCAATTGCTTGAGGAACGGGCGGTTGCCGACGGCCGCGTGACGGCCGCGCCTCCCGGTTCGCTGATCGTGACTACGATCGATCCGGTGTTGCAACAGGAGGCTGAAACCGCCGTCCATGACGGTCTGGCCCAGCTTGATCAGGTGACGGCGGCCAGGCGCGCCGGCAAGGCGGCCCCGGATGAGCCTCTGCAGGCCGCATTGGTGGCGATCGATCCGCGCACCGGCGCGGTCAAAGCGCTGGTCGGCGGCCGGGACTACCGGCAGAGCCAGTTCAACCGCGTGACGCAGGCGCGACGGCAGCCGGGCTCGTTGTTCAAGCCGGTCGTGTATCTGGCCGCGCTGGAGCGCGGTGATGACGGCCCACCCCCTTTCACACTGGCGTCGATCATTCCCGACGAGCCCATTACGCTGGAGGCGGGGGGCAGAGCGTGGACGCCGAAAAATATCGATCTGACCTATCGTGGGCCGGTCACCTTCAGGCAGGCGGCCGAACGGTCGCTGAACGCGGCCACCGTGCAGATTGCCAACACGGTCGGCTTCGACCGGATTGTCGATATGGCCAGGGCCACCGGCGCCAGCGGCGGCCGGACGTTGCCGTCGTTGCCGTCAATCGCCCTGGGTGCGGTGGAAGCGTCGCCGTTGGAGATGGCCACCGCCTATGCCACGCTGGCCGACCAGGGGACGCGGATCGAGCCGTCCGTAGTGGAGGTGACGGTCGATCCCGATCGGGGCACGGCGGCGGCCTGGCCCGGGGCGCCGGCCACGCCCGCGGTCAGCCCGGAAGCCGCCTACCTGGTGACCTCCTTGTTGACCGGCGTCATCGATCGCGGCACGGGCAGGATGGTGCGGGCGTTGGGATTTGACCGCCCCGCCGCCGGAAAGACCGGCACATCAAGTGGACTGCACGATGCCTGGTTTGCCGGGTATACGCCGGAACTGGTGGCGCTGGTCTGGGTCGGCTACGATCAACCCCGATCGATCGGCCTGACCGGTGCGCAGGCGGCCCTGCCAATCTGGACGCGGTTCATGCAACACGCGGTGGAGGGTGAGCCCGTCTCTTCCTTCACGCCCCCGGCCGGCGTGGTCAGTCGTCGGATTGATCCCGCCTCCGGCACGCTGGCGACGTGGAAGTGCGCTGACGGCGTGCCGGAATGGTTTCTGGCCGGCACCGAGCCGTCCGATTCATGCAACGGACGCGGGTTGATCGACATCGTTCGTGGCTGGTTCGGCCGCGCCCGTCAGTGGTTCGGGGGGGCTTCCGCCCCCTGAACGCGTCCGCTCGCTCCCGTCTCGTTGTCTTTCCATCCTGCACGCCGTCTCCGCTCCAGCGTGTCTGATCGAGCCCGGGCTCAGGAATTGACACCTCGGGTCTAAATCAGTAGGATGAGGGCCCAATAGCAGTGCGCAAGCGGTCATTCATCTCATTATCACCACGATGAAAGGAGTGAAATCCCGTTGACCGAGCGTGAACGCTGGGTCACGCGGTGGGGGTTGATCCTCGCGATGGCGGGCAACGCCATCGGACTGGGCAATTTCCTGCGCTTTCCCGTTCAAGCGACGCAGAACGGCGGCGGCGCCTTCATGATTCCCTACTTTGTTGCGCTCTTCCTGCTGGCCGTGCCGCTGATGTGGTGCGAGTGGGCGATGGGTCGCTACGGCGGCCGGCACGGCCACGGCAGTACCCCCGGCATCTTTGCCCTGCTCTGGCACCATCCGATCGCCAAATATCTGGGAGTGCTGGGCGTATTTTTGCCGATCGGCGTCGTCATCTATTACACCTATATCGAGTCGTGGACGCTGGCCTACGGGGTGTTTTCACTGCTGGGACAATATGCCGGGGTGACCACCCGCGACGGGATGAGCGAATTTCTGGCCAGCTATCAGGGGCTGAATCACGTCTTCTTTGCCGGGATCTTCATCGCTTATTTATTTTTTCTGGTGACGATGGGGTTGAACTGGTGGATTGTGGGGCAGGGGATCGCCAGGGGCATCGAACGGCTGGCGCTGGTGGCGATGCCGGTCCTCTTTCTCTTTGCGATCATACTGGTGGTCCGCGTCTTCACGCTGGGCGCGCCCGATCCGACCCATCCGGACCAGCAGGTGCTCAACGGACTCGGCTTTATCTGGAATCCCGATGTCAGCCGGCTGGGGGATGCGAAGGTCTGGCTGGCGGCGGCCGGTCAGATTTTCTTCACGACCAGCGTCGGGTGGGGCGCCATTCAAGTCTACGCGAGCTACATGAAGGAACGGAGCGACGTCGTCATGACGGGATTGTCGACCGTGATGACCAACGAGGTGGCCGAGGTGATCCTGGGCGGTTCGATCGCCATTCCGATCGCCTTTGCGTTCTTCGGCGCCCGGTCGACGATGGAGATCGCGCAGGGCGGCGCATTCAATCTGGGCTTTGCCTCGATGCCGGTCATTTTTCAATTTCTGCCGATGGGGAGTCTGCTCGGGATGCTCTGGTTTCTGCTGCTCTTTCTGGCGGCGCTCACGTCGTCGGTGGCCCTCATGCAGCCGTTGATCACCTTTTTGCAGGACGAACTCCGCGTGAACCGCCGCCGCGCCGTCGGCATCACCGTGGCGATCGTGTTTCTGGGGGCGCAGATCCCCATTTTCGGCTTGAAAGGCGGCGCGCTCGATGAAATGGATTTCTGGTGCGGCACCTTCGGCGTCGCGCTCTTCGCCCTGATCGAATGCATCATCTTCGTCTGGCTCTTTTCGCCGGAGAAGGCGTGGACGGAGATCCACAAAGGGGCGCAGGTCAGGCTGCCCCGCCTGTTTCTGTTCATTTTGAAATATGTCACGCCGCTCTACCTGTGCGCGTTGTTTATCGCCTGGGCGTGGCAGCAGGGGCCGGCCGTGCTTTCGATGGAGGGCGCCGCGCCGGAGGATGTCCCCTGGCGCTGGGCGGCGCGGCTGCTGATGCTGGGGTTGTTCGGTCTGTTTTGTCTGTTGACCGCGGTGGCGTGGCGCCGGGTCGATCGCACATTGCCGCCGCATCAGACGATCATGGATCGGCCGTGACGGCGGCGGGCTGGATGTTTCTGTCTTTCGGCTGGGGGATCGTGCTGGGTCTCACGCTCTGGTGTCTGTACCGCATCTATACGGCTCCGGAGGAGTGATGCTGCGAACACCGCTCACGGAATGGCATCGAGCGGCCGGCGCCAGGCTGGTCGACTTCGCCGGCTGGGAGATGCCGCTCTCCTATACGGGCGTGATCGACGAACACGAGACGGTGCGCCGGTCGGCGGGGCTGTTTGACATCAGCCACATGGGGCGAATCGCGGTCGAAGGGCCGGCGGCGGAAGCCGTGCTGCAACGCGTGGTGACCCGTGATCTGGCCAGGATGGCGGACGGGAGCGCCCGCTACGCGCTGGCGTGCAACGACGCCGGCGGAGTGCTCGATGACGTCGTCGTCTATCGCCGCGCGCCGCAGCGGTTTTTCGTCGTGGTCAACGCCTCGAACCGGCCGAAGATGCTCGCGTGGTTTCAACGGCAGGCGGCCGAGCTGGCCCCTCCGCCCGCAGGCCTGTCTGGGGCCGGCGAGGTGCAGATTTGGGATTTGAGCGATGCGATCGCCATGATCGCCGTGCAGGGACCGTCAGCGTTGGCGGTCTTGGAGCCGATGGCGTCGGTGGCCGACGGGACGAAAGTGACGAAAATGAAGCGGTGGACGGTCAAACAAGCCGTCGTGGCCGGCGCAGACTTGCTGCTTGCGACCACAGGCTATACCGGCGAGCCGGGCGTGGAGCTGTTTGTGGAGTCGGGAAAGGCGGTTCCCCTTTGGGAGGCGCTGCTCCTGGCGGGCAAGCCGGCAGGCATCAAGCCGATCGGCTTGGGCGCGCGGGACACCTTGCGGCTGGAGATGGGCTACAGTCTGTACGGCCATGAGCTCGATGAGACCATCTCACCGCTGGAAGCCGGATTGGGTTGGGCCGTCGATCTGGACGCCAAGGAGTTTATCGGCCGTCAGGCGCTGCTGGCGCAGCAGCAGACCGGACTGTCCCGCCAGATGACCGCCTTTGCGCTGCCGGATCGGGCCGTGCCCCGGCAGGGCTACCGGTTGCTGCGGGGGAATGAGGCGGTGGGCGTGGTTACCAGCGGCAACGTCTCGCCCATGCTGCAACGGGGGATCGGGCTGGGTTTTCTGCCGCCGGAGGTCAGCCGCCTCGGTGACACGGTTGGCGTGGAAATCCGGAACCGGCTCCATCCGGCGACGATCGTGCCGCTTCCGTTTTACAAGGGTGTTGAAGGAGGTCATGCATGAGCGGCTACATTCCCCATACGCCGGAGGAACGGCGCGAGATGCTGTCGATTATCGGCGTCTCAGGTGAGGAAGAGCTTCTGGCGGAGATCCCGGCTGAGCTGCGCGAACGCGCCATGCCCTCCCTGCCGCCGGCCTGCACGGAGCTGGAGCTCGAACGGTTGTTCGGCGCGTGGGCCGGGGAAAACCGGCCGACCGGCCAGACGGCCGGAACGATGCTCTCGTTCCTGGGCGCCGGCGCCTACGATCACGCCATCCCCTCGATCGTCGGGCAGATGATCGGCCGGTCGGAATTTTATACGGCCTACACACCCTACCAGGCTGAGATGAGCCAGGGATTGCTTCAGGCCATTTATGAGTATCAGACGATGATCTGCGAATTGACGGCGATGGACGTCGCCAACGCATCGGTGTACGACGGCGCCTCCGCGCTGGCGGAGGCCGCCCTGATGGCGATGCGGATCACCAAACGCTCCGCCGTCGCCGTCGCGCCGACGTTGCATCCCCATTACCGCCGTGTGCTGGAAAGTTATTTGCAGGGGATGAACTGCGCCATCCTCACCCTGCCGGCCGGCGACGGCATCACCGATCCGGCCGCCGCGGCCGCGGCGCTTGACGTGTCGTGCGCGGCCGTCCTTGTGCAGCAGCCCAACTTTTTCGGCTGTCTGGAGGAGGTCGACGTACTGTCCCGGGCGGCGCACGACGCCGGCGCCGTACTCATCGCCATGGTCGATCCGATCTCCCTGGGACTGTTGGCGCCGCCGGGCGACTATGGCGCGGACATCGCCGTGGGCGAGGGGCAGCCGCTGGGCATCCCGGTCAATTTCGGCGGTCCTTATCTCGGTTTTTTTGCGACGAAACAGACCTTCATGCGGCAACTGCCCGGCCGAATCGTCGGCGCGACGCTCGACGGGGCGGGCCGGCGGGGCTATTGCCTGACGTTGCAGGCCCGGGAGCAGCATATCCGACGGGAACGTGCGACATCGAATATCTGCACCAACCAGGCGCTGACTGCGCTGGCGGCGACCGTCTACATGGCCGTCATGGGACCGGAGGGGTTGCGCGACGCGGCCACGCAGTGCTGGGACAACGCGCACTATTTGCACCGGGCGCTGACGCAGCTGCCGGGTGTGCGGTCCTGGTCGCCGGCTCCGTTTTTCAAGGAATTTGTCCTGACGCTGCCGGTGGCGGGGGAGCGGATCGTCAGGCAACTGGCCGAGGACGGCATCGTGCCGGGCCTGGCCATGGATGCATCCGGGCATGCACGGGGGGGAGCGGATAGGGGTGGAATTGGAACGGGGACGGGACGGGAGCTGCTGTGTTGCGTCACGGAGAAGCGGACGCGCAACGAGCTGGATCGTTTGGTGGACGCCATGGCCCGCGCGCTGCAGCGTGGGGTGTCAGGGAGAGGGCATGACCATCCCTGAGGAGGTCGGGCATGAGCCAGCAGGAGGAGTTGTTCAGTCGGATGATTCGGGCGGGTCGGAGGACCTATTTCTTCGACGTCAAGGAGAATCGCCACGGGGGGGCCTACCTGGTGATTTCTGAGCGAAAGTCATCGGAGGAGCGGCCGGCCGAGCACTTCCGGGTGATGGTGTTTCCGGAAGACGTGCAGCATTTTACCGATGCGCTGGGCGAAGCGGTGGCGTTTTTGCGCCATCATCGGCCCTCGGCGGGAGCTGCGCCGACGGCATAACCGACGCGATTGGAATGGGGGTGGGGGGGCGATGGGCGAGGGGAGAGGGGAGCGATGCCAGAACCGCTGATATTTGAGAAAAGCCGGGCGGGACGGCGCGGGTATGTGCTGCCGCCGAGCGGCGTGCCCTCATCAACCGAGGCGCTGCCGGACCGGTTCCGCCGTGCGCGGCCGCCGCGGTTGCCCGAAGCGAGCGAGATCGACGTGGTGCGCCACTTTGTCAGGCTGTCGAGGGCCAATTACGGCATCGATGTCGGGTTCTACCCGCTCGGCTCCTGCTCGATGAAATTCAATCCCAAGATCAACGAAGAGCTGGCCCGCGCTCCCGGGTGGACGGGGCTGCATCCGCTGCAACCGGTCGAACAGATCCAGGGCGCGCTCCGGGTGATGGCCGAATTGGAACGCGCGCTCTGCGCGATCACCGGCATGGCGAGGGCGGCCTTGCAGCCGGCTGCGGGCGCGCAGGGGGAGCTTGCCGGGTTGTTGATCGTCAGGGCGCATCACCGACATCACAACGGCGCGCATCGCTCCGTGGTGTTGATCCCCGATTCCGCTCACGGCACCAATCCCGCCAGCGCGACGCTGGCCGGCTATGACGTGGAGGTGGTGAAATCAACCTCCGAGGGACTGGTCGATCTTGAGGATCTCAAGCGGAAAGCGACGGACCGGTGCGCCGCCATGATGCTGACCCAGCCCAATACGCTGGGCCTCTTTGAACGGGATATCCTCGACATCGCGCGGATCGTGCATGACGCCGGCGGCCTGATGTACATGGACGGCGCCAACCTGAACGCGCTGCTGGGCCTCGCCAGACCGGGCGACATGGGGTTCGACGTGGTCCATATCAATCTGCACAAAACCTTTTCCACGCCGCACGGCGGCGGCGGCCCCGGCGCCGGTCCGGTCGCCGTCACGGCCGCGCTGGCGCCGTATCTGCCCGGGCCGCTGGTACAAGAGCGGCAGGGGCGGTTCGCGCTCATCGACGGCGAGCCATCGTCGATCGGCCGGCTGCACGCCTTCTACGGCAATTTCGGGATCCTTCTGCGTGCGGCCGCCTACATGCGGACGCTGGGCGCCGAGGGGATGGCGGCCGTAAGCCGCGCGGCGATCCTGAATGCCAACTATGTCCGCCGCCGGCTGGCGACGCGCTACCAGGTGGCCTACGATCGCGTCTGCATGCACGAGGTGGTCTTCTCGGCTAAACGGCAAAAGGCGCACGACGTGCACGCCTGGGACATCGCCAAGCGGTTGATCGATTTCGGCATCTATCCGCCGACGGTGAATTTCCCCCTGGTCGTTGACGAGGCGATCATGATCGAACCGGTCGAAACGGAATCGAAGGAGACCATCGACCGCTTCTGCGAGGCGATGCTCGCCATCGCCGATGAGGCGGAGAAAGAGCCGGAGAAGGTCCAGCACGCTCCCCATACGACCGAGCTCGGCCGGCTTGACGAAGTGCTGGCCGCGCGCAAACCGAATCTGCGCTGGGTGCCGCCCGCGTAAGCCGTGAGCTCGTTCGACATCATCATCGTCGGCGGGGGCCTGGCCGGCATGCGCGCGGCCATTGCGGTTCCCCCCTCGATGTCCGTCGCCCTCTTTTCCAAGGTGCATCCGGTGCGGAGCCATTCGGTCGCGGCCGAAGGCGGCATCAATGCGGCCATCGGCCGGGACGATTCGTGGGAGGCGCACGCGTTCGACACCGTCAAGGGCAGCGACTATCTCGGCGATCAGGACGCGATCGACATCCTCTGCCGGGAGGGGCCGGAGCAGATCGCGGAGCTGGAGCGGATGGGCGCGCTCTTCAGCCGTGACGATCAGGGACGGATCGCGCAGCGGCCGTTCGGCGGCGCGGGCTACCCGCGGACCTGTTACACGGAAGACCGCACCGGCCACGCGCTCGTGCACCTGCTGTACGAGCAACTGCTCAAGCGAGGCACGACCGTTTTTGAAGAGTGGTACGTCACCTCGCTGGTGGTGGAGGAAGGCGCCTGCCGCGGCGTGGTCGCGCTTGATCTCGTCGCCGGCGACCTGCGATCTTTCCCCGCCAAGGCGGTGATCCTCGCCACCGGCGGTTACGGCCGGGTCTACGCCATCAGCACCAACGCGGCGATCAACACGGGCGACGGCATGAGCATGGCGTACCGCGCCGGCGCGCCGTTGATGGACATGGAGTTCGTCCAGTTTCATCCGACGACGCTCAAGCGGACGGGCATTCTCCTGAGCGAGGCGGCGCGGGGCGAAGGGGGGTACCTGATCAACAGCGAGGGCGAGCGGTTCATGCAGCGGTACGCGCCCAAGACGCTGGAGTTGGCCAGCCGGGACGTCGTCTCGCGGGCCGAACAGCAGGAGATCGAGGAGGGACGGGGGCTGGATGGCTGCGTGCTGCTCGACGTGCGCCACCTGGGCCGCGGCCGGATCCTGGAACGGCTGCCCCAAATCCGGGAATTGGCGCTGACCTATGTGGGCGTCGACATGATCGAGGCGCCCGTGCCGATCACACCCGGCGTCCATTACTCGATGGGCGGGATCAAGACGTCCGTCCGGGGCGAGACGGAAATCGACGGGCTGCTGGCGGCGGGCGAATGCGCCTGCCTGAGCGTGCACGGCGCCAACCGGCTGGGTGGTAATGCGCTGCTCGAAACGATCGTGTTCGGCCGGCGTGCCGGTGTGCGGGCCGCCGAGCTGGCCTCGCAACGGCCCGCGAGCGAACTGGCCCCCAAGCTTGCCCCCAAGCTTGCCGATGACGCGCTCGAACGCGATCGCCGCCGCATTGCGGCGTTTTACGAAGCGGGCCGCGCGCTGTCGGCCTGGACGCTGCGCGAGGAAATCGGCCTGACGATGAGCGGCCATATCGGCATCTTTCGCACCCGCGAGCGGATGGAGGAGGGACGCCGGAAACTGTCCGAACTGCGTGGACGGGCTTCAAGCATCGGCGTCCGGGATCGGAGCGCGCGCTTCAATCTGGAACTGGTCGCCGCGCTGGAGACGCTCTCGGTCCTCGATCTGGCCGAGGCAATTGTCGAGAGCGCGCTGGCCAGGGAGGAGAGCCGGGGCGCGCACTACCGGCTTGATTTTCCGGAACGGGATGACGCGCAGTGGCTCAAGCATACGTTGGCCTATCGGTCGGCGGACGGACCGAAGTTGGGCTACACGCCGGTGATGGTCACGCGCTACGAACCGAAGGCGAGAAGTTATTAACTGCGGGGGTCAAGGGGCAAGGGTCAGGGGTCAAGGGAAACAAGGCGGTTTCTCCTTGACCCGTGCGACGTGACCCTTGGCCCCGTGCTCGCCGTTAACTCCCGAACCCGGTAATTAACTCCGCGCCGTAGAAGCCCGTGATGGCCAGTCCGATAACCCCGATGATGGCCATGACGATGTACATGGCCTTCAGCTGCGGCGACCAGCCGCGACGCGCGGCCAGCCGCAGCGTCAACAACCCGCCGAACACTACCAGCGTGGAGACCGCCCAGAGCGCGTGCAGCGACGCAGACGGCGACGGCCCGGCCGACGGCGTTCCCCCGATGCCGCCAAAACCGATCAGCGCGGAGAGGACGCCGCCCAACAGGCCGACTACCAGCAGCATCACCGCGGCATGCTGGTAGGCGGCGCGCCGGCGCGCCAGGCCGTACAGATCGAGCAGGCCGCCGACGACCAGCAGGAGAATCGGCAGGTGAATGAGCCAGGAGGAGAGCGATGGGCCGGTCATGGCGCCGACATTGTAACATAGATGATTTGGCAATCAGGCCGTCGGGTGATAAGGTGAAGAGCGCGATCGCCTGATCGCCAGCGTCTCCGGTGCCACTCAACGACTCTATTGTAGGGGCTCGCGTCGCCCCCTCCACCGGAGAGAGCTGGTGGAGCCTCCCCCTCACGCTCGCGGTGCTCGCTGGGTGGATTCCCCCCGGCGTGAGACAGGGGACTCCGCAATGAGGCGGAGGTGAATGGGTATTGTGCACGCAGTACATGGTTCAAAGTGCCACGGCTTCACCCTGAACGGGTTCACCGTGAACGGGCTTGCCCGTGGGAATCGATGACCTTGCGAATCGTCACGTTGGGTGACAGTCTCACCGTCGGCTATCAGACGCCGAGCGACGCCAATCCCGACGGCGAGCCGACGCCCTACGGCCAATGGGTGCAGGAGTTGATTGGCCCGTCGGCGGAGGTGATCGTCAGCGGCGTCAACGGCGAGCTGACCGGGGAGATGGCGTTTCGCCTGGCACGCGACGTCATCGCGGTAAAACCCGACGTGGCCGTGATCCTGGGCGGCTCAAACGACCTGGGCTGGCACGCGCAGCCGGCCGCGATCATGCGCAACCTGGTGACGATGTACGAGCGGTGCCGGTCTGCGGGCATTACACCGGTCGCCGTGACGGTGCCGTCGATCCGGGGAGCGGACACGCTCATTCCGGCCCGACGGGCGTTGAATCAATTGATTCTCGACTACGGCCGTTCAAGACCTCAGTTGGCGGTCGATCTCTTCACGGCGACGGCCGAGCCGGAGACGCACCGGCTGGCCGAGCGTTATTCAAACGACGGCCTGCATCTGACGACGGAAGGCTACCGGGTGTTCGCGGAGCTGGTCTCACGTGCGATTGCGAGCCTCGCGGCACGCTAAGTGGGTCGGCCTGCTCTGGCTGGCATGCGCGATCATGCCGGCCGGCACGTCATCAGCGTCAGAGCCGGCGCAGTCCTCCGACTCGGGCCGTGCCGTCGTGTCCGGTCCCGGAGCAAGCCGTGCGCCGTCGGCCCTCGCTCAGGATTCCGCCCCAGAGGAACTAGAGGCAACCTCAGCGAGCCCCGTCCACGGGGCTTCACGGCCCCGCCTGCTGGTGATCGATTTCGATCTGGCCCCGGCACGGGTGCACCGGGACATGGCGCAACTCTTTGCCGATGCCGGCTATGCGGTCGACCTTCGACCGGACTATCCCCGCCTGGTCACCGCGGACATGCAACGCTCCGAGGACGGATATCGCGCCATCATGCTTCTGGCCGGCGACACGCCCGCACGGCCGGGCTCGATGCTGACACCGCGCGCGTTGGCGCCGTTGGCCGATTACGTGCGCCGGGGCGGCGTTTTGTTCCTGGGGGCGCCGGTCAACGCGGCGGGAGGCCTGGCCGGCGAAAATGAGCGGACGCTGTTCAACGCGCTGCTCCACCGGCTGGGAATCCGGCTCGTGATCGACAAGGGCTGCGTCACGGATCCGGACGACAAGTACGCCGAGACGCTCAATGATGCCCCGTGGCTCTACGCGGCGCACGCGACGCCGTTGCTGGATGGACTGCCCGACCGGCTGCAGTTGCCGCGCGCCGCGCCGCTGACGGTGGGTGTGGGCGTCGCCACGCTGGTGCAGACGTCGCCGACGGCGGTCGTTGAACTCCGCGATGCCGCTTCGGCCGCGCCGGATCGTCAGGCCGGCCGGCGGGCCGGCGCCCCGATCCCCGTGCTGGCCGTCGCCGCCAAGGGGCGGGGATTGGTGGTGGTGGGCGCGCGCGATCTGTTCAATCCGACCGGTGCCTATCAAATTGACGTGCCGTTGCTGATCAACCCGCAGCAGCGGCAGGCACGGCACCGCATGCTCGAGCGGCTGGCCCGCTATACGGTCGATTGGCTGCACGGGACGGCGGCGTGGCGGCCGGAACCGGCGCCGTTGACGGCGCCCGACTTTGCTCAGGACACACGGCCGTCCTTTTGGCGCACCGGCCCCCTGCCCCATCGGGTGCCTGACGGCGTGGAATCGATCCATTTCCCGCCCGCCATCGTGAGCCGGTCGGCGGCCGAAGCGTCGACGCCGCCTGTGCGGGAGGAACGGCAGGCTTGGCTGCGCTCCCTGCCGGAAAGGTATCAGTGGGTGACGAAGCAGGGAATTCGAGCCGGGTGGGTCTATGTGGATCGGGATGCGTCGTTTCAACGGGCCGTCCGGGGTGCGCTGATCAATGGGCGTTTCAATCTGCTCTGGGGCAGCACGGATGCGGAATGGCTGGCCGCGGAGGGACACGACCGTCGGAAACGGGAGCTCAGGGAGCAGTGGAGACGAATGGACCGGATGCTGCGGGGCACCACGGTGCGGTGGTTCATGGGCTCCCACTATCCCGGCGCGCACGCAACGCTTGCGGACTATCCGCAAGCCGTCGGCGCTCAGGGACAGGTGATCGGCGGCATGTCGCCGCTCGACGGCCGGTTTTGGGAGACGGAAATTTTCTCCGTCTTGCGCGAAGAGGCGGTCTTCAGCCTTCGCCACCATTCGGTTGGCGGCGTGCTGATCGATTTGGAGATGTATCCGCTGCAGTCGTGGTATTTCACCAACGGCTTTGATTTCAGCGACCTGGCGTTCAACCTCTACGTGCGCGAGCTTGTGCGACGGGGCTTGGTCAAGGAAGCGGCCCAGGCGCGCGGCGTGGCGCAGGAGGCGCGGTTTGACTGGCTGCTGGAGCGGGGCCGGTGGGCGGACTACCAACGGGTGTTGGAAGCCGGGGCTGAGCGGATCGGTCGCCGGCTGCGCGAGACGGTTCAGACGGTCAATCCCTCGCTGATGATCGGTTTTTATGCCTCGGCGATGCCGACCAGCTGGTTTTACACGGGGCTGCTGCGCGGCGCGGGGGATGCCAATCATCCCGTGATCCTCTGCACGTTTCAACTGGCGCCGGACGAAGAACTGAATGATGCGTTTGACCGCAAGATCCGTCTTCTCCACAGTTCGGCCATTCTCCTGGGGCAGGTCCGGCTCGACCAGATGGGTGAGGCGATCCAGGAACGGCTGGCGCGTGATCAGGGCTATTGGATCAACAACCTAGCTACGCTGGCCACCGGGGATCCGGCCGAACATCACCGCAGCCGGATTGAATCGCCGCGCGACGGCAGCCGCCTGGATTATCTGAGCGCGATCGCTGAGGCGAACCGATCGTTTGACGAAGAGGAGCGGCGCAAGGGCCGCGTCAGACCGTAGAACATGCAAGGGGCAGCGGAGACGATCCCCCCGTCGCCGACCGAGCCGGCGGGCGCGAGGATGGCCCCTTCATCGTCCAAATGATACACCCATCGCTTCGGCGCTGCGGACCATCTCTCCGTCGGGATCGACCATCTTACGCCCTTTGATCGCATCTTCGAGCGGCACCGCGACGATGTGGGGCACCCGCAGACTGACCATCTGCCCGAATTTTCCCTCGGCGATCAGGCTGACCGCGGCGATGCCGAATCGGGTGGCCAACAACCGATCGAACGGCGTCGGCGACCCGCCGCGTTGCAGGTGGCCCAGCACCGTGACCCGCACGTCGATGCCCGTTTGCCGTCCGATCGCCTCGCCCACCTTGGAGCCGATGCCGCCCAGCCGTTCGTAGCCCTCCGGCGACGTGCCCACCACCGCACGGCCGCCGCCGCTGGTCATGGCGCCCTCCGCCACGACCACGATGCTGGAATGATCGCCGAGCCGCCGCCGCTCATCGATATTGCGGCAGATCGCGTCGAGAGAAAAAGGGATCTCCGGCAGGAGGATCACGTCGGCGCCGCCGGCGATGCCGGCTTCCAGGGCGATCCAGCCGGCGTAGCGGCCCATCACTTCCACCACCATCACGCGATGATGCGCCTCCGCCGTGGTGTGCAACTTGTCCAGCGCCTCGGTCGCCGTGGTCACGGCGGTTTGAAAGCCGAACGTGACGTCGGTGGCCAGCAGATCGTTGTCGATCGTTTTTGGCACGCCCACCATGGGACAGCCCATCTGCCAGAGGCGGTGGGCGGCCGTGAGCGTGCCGTCGCCGCCGATCACGATCACGCCCTCCAGGCCCGATGCCGCGATCGTTCGTTTGATCGTCTCGGACATGTCCACCACTTCTTCACGGCCGTCGACGACCCGACGGTATTGGAAGGGATTGACCCGGTTGGTCGTGCCCAGAATCGTGCCGCCGAGCGTCAGAATATCATGCACGCTCTGCAGAGTGAGGGGGCGCTGCAGATCCGGGGTGATCAACCCTTCAAACGCTTCTTCGATACCGACCACCTCCCATCGATACCGGTGGGTCGCCGTTTTAACGATTGCACGGATGACGGCGTTGAGGCCCGGCGCGTCGCCGCCGCCGGTCAGCACGCCGATCTTCATGGGGTGTCCCATGGGGAAGGATCGAACGACATCATAGTAACGATTGCCTCTTACCGAGAGGATAGCGGGGAAGTTGAAAATATCAACGACATGAATTGCTTATAGCATGGGCACAGAACGGAGTCAATTGAACCCGGACAGCGAGCGTAAACCCGTCTTCCCGGAGGCGGAGAGTGCTGAATTTTTCAACAGGATCGGCAGCCATCATATCCGTTGTGAAGTGATTGTTGTGAATGTCATCGGCTCTTTTTATTAAACCGTGTCATAGCGGTATCAATAATAATAGTATAGCGAAAATGACGCAGTCATTTTAAAACTGTGTATAATTTACAACAGTAGAGTTGATCATTTTATTTATAGCCATGCCTATTGATTCATCTATGTTATTGATTTGTCGTAATAATTATTATTTTATTCATTTTAATAAAATCAGGTACGGCTTTTGCTTATAGAGAGAGGCAGTGTTGCCCATGCGATATCAGCGGACCATCGAATCCAGTATCTCCTGCTCGGGAGTGGGGCTCCATACCGGGACGGCGACGTCAATCCGGCTGCATCCGGCTCCTGAGGATCACGGCATCCGTTTTGTGAGGACCGATCTCCGGCGGCCCGTGGCAATCCGGGCGATCGCCGAACAGGTGGTCGGCACGATGTTGTCGACTTCTTTAGGCGCGAACGGCACATCCGTTCAGACGGTCGAGCATCTCCTGTCGGCATGCGCCGGGCTGCGGGTGGACAACCTGCTGGTGGAAGTGAATGGGCCGGAAATTCCGATCCTGGACGGCAGCGCGGCACCGTTTGTCGCGTTGCTGCGGCAGGCCGGCATCAAGAAGCAGGCGCGGCTTCAACCCTACCTGCGGCTGATTCGTCCGCTGCAGATCGGCGAGCCGGACAGCGGGGTCACGGTCATCCCGGCGCCGTTTCCGACGATCAGCTACACCATCGATTTTGCCGACGCCGTGGTGAAGCGGCAGCACTACCTCTTCCATTGGACTGAAGAGGAATTTGTGCAGGACATCTCGCCGGCCCGCACGTTTGGCTTTCTGCGGGATGTCGAGCGGATGCGCGCGCACGGCCTCATCAAGGGCGCGTCGCTCGACAACGCCGTGGTGGTCGGCCAGGAGGGCGTGCTGAATCCTGAAGGATTGCGCTATCAGGACGAATTCGTCCGCCACAAAGTGCTGGATATGATCGGCGACCTCGCGTTGCTGGGCCAGCCGCTGGTGGCTCAGGTGGCGGCGACCTGCGCGGGCCACGCGATGAACTTTGAACTGGTGCGCGCGCTCCGCGCACAACCGGATGCCTGCGTCCTGGTGGCGCCTGATCAGCCGGTTCCGATCCGCGAGGAGCAGCCGGCTTCGCTGGCGTTGTCCGTCCCCGCCTCTCTTCCGCTGTAATTTCTTCTCGTCCCGTTCCCGTCGCCTCTCTGCGGCATTGTAGCTCAACACTCAATCTGCCGCGATCATGGTGTTGAAGATGGTCCGCTCCGGAAGGCCGGTCAACACATCCATCCGTGCCTCCCGACCAGACGGGCGCAAGTCCGAAGGCTCAGCGTAACCCGGAGCGTGCAATATAGTACATGAGAATTTCCGAGGGCCGGGCACGTAACGGGCATCACACATTCCGTCATTTATAGGGGCTCGCGTCGCCCCCTCCCCAGCGGGGACAGTCCGTCCCTGGGGACGGATCCAATCTGTCCTCGCCCGTGGAGCCCCCCCTCTTGCTCGCGTTGCTCGCTGGATAGTTGCCTCCGGGCGGCGCGAGGCAGGGAACCCCGCCTTGTGGCGGGGGTGAATGCAGCTGTTGCGCACGCAGTGCACATCCAGTCAAGCACCCCGGGCTCGCCCGGTGGCATCTATCTCCGATTCGAGGCCGACGACGCGGGCTGACCGTTGACCGGCGCGCAAAACAAAACCGGGAACCACCACGCGTGATGGCTCCCGGTTTGAGGTGATCA
>DATJYI010000122.1:0-8574 GCA_035499635.1 Nitrospiria bacterium
GCCCCGTCGCCATGTCGCCCAACGGCCGAAGCGCCATGGTCAGCAACTCACGGGAGAGGGGCCGGGTCCAGGGATAGAGGCCCAGGACGTACTGCAGGTAGAAATAGACCAGGACCAGCACGAACACTGTGCGCGTGGTCCGGAGGAGCGTCCCCGCGCCCGCCAGCAGCTGTTCGGCGCGAATGATCTCGAACGATTGAATCCGCAGATGCCGGAGCCGCGCCTTGAAACGCCGCTCGATCGCGTCGCCGGCGCGCCTGAATGACCACCACACGCCAAACAGAGCGACGGCCAGCAATGCCGTCGCCGCCAGTGTGTAGCCGGTGTCAATCAGCAGGGCCCGCAGCGTGCGGGCCTGCCGGTAGGCCTGCACCGCGTCGGTCATCTTCCTCAAATAGAGTTCGGCGAGCACGTGCCGGTCGATACGTTCCATCTGGGCGTCCGCATCGGTCAGGGACATGATGAAGCGGTCGGCGGCAACGAGGTTCGTTCTCCCCTCCGCTTCGACCGCGTGCCATGCATCCGCGGAGACCGCCGTCTCCCGGGCAACCGCCCGGATGCGCCCGGCGACGCCGTCGGCGCGCACCTCGGCCGGGAACGAGGTGACGCCGCGCACGCGAAACAACGTCACGCCGTCGAGTACAACCGGCGCCGTTGGGATGCCCTCCGTCTCAACGGCCGGGCGGTCCGTCTGCGCCGTGTCAGCCGCCCGTGCCGCCGGCCCGAGCGGCCAGAGCACCAGCAACAGTGCGATGGGGATCCGGAGTTTCATCGGCCCCAGCTTATCACGGAACGCCCGTCCGTTGCGCACGTCGCACCGCCCCACGCGGATTTCGCAGCATGGATCAGGACACTCCACGCCACGTTGCCGAGCCACCAGCGACGTTTCAAGTGCCGTCATCACCGTTCGTCTCCACCGCGACCAGCCGGCCCGTGTCAATGGCAAACCGCCGGGTCACCCGGCGCGTGGGACAGCACAGGGGGTCTTGAGGACCGTGCGCCGTCAGGTCGATGATCAACTCGTTCCCCCGCAGTGCAACCGAATGGATCTTCACCCGATCGCCCAGGAACCGCGTGTCGACATGCATCCATACCCCCCCTCTCTTGATCAGGAGCGCCAAATCATAGAAGGTGCCGCTGCCGCCAAGGTCGGTCGCCATGACCACTCCGGCGGCCGGCTCGCCATTCACGACGCCGATCGCCCTGGGGGTGGTCAATGTGACAACCAGTTCCAACGCGGAACCAGGGGCAATACGTTCCCGGTACTCACCGTGACTGAACTTCACGGTCCCCGATCGAGTCCGGGCCGAAGAAAACGGGATGGCGTCAAAATCAATCCCGGAAGTTTGCGGGGGCGCCTGCGCGTGCACTGTACACAAGACACTCCACAGCGACAACATCGTCACCGCCACACACAAGCTGAGCGCCACGCTCGGCCGGTTGTGCCGGTCCGTCCCGTAAACACGTCCCATCGCAGATGACTCGGCGGAATGGTCGTCTCTCATATCCGGCCTACCAGTACGACTTCACGATGAATCCGACGATATTGAGATGGGCGGGTTTGGAGCGCTGGTTCTCCTGCCTCGCGTAGTAGGGCTCGATCCGCCAGCGCTCCGTCAGACCGATCTCGGCGCCGGCCTGGTAGCGCTGTTGGTTCCAGGCGTCGTACCGGGTGTCGTAGAAGATCTCGGCCTCCGCGTACGGCACCGTGATCACTCCAAACACGACGACCTGGCGTTCGATCCCCAGCCGTTCGCGAAACCGCGCCGAAAAATCGGTCTCCATGTAGCGCAGGTCGACACGAATCCGGTTCACCAGCCAAAATTTGACCGGCAACGGCGCACGGCCCGTGGCCTCGATGATCCCCCGGTCTTCGGTGGAACCCCACCCCTCGCCGTCGAGGTTCCCGAGCAGTTGGTAGCCGATCCGCATCCAAAAGTATCTGTCCCGCTCCCAGTCGGCTTCCCGCAATTTTCGCCGGAGGATCGGCTTGATCGTGATATCGAGGTGCACGCCGATCAAGCCGTCTGACGTGTCTTCGGTCAGGTTCCGGGTCAGGTCGGCACGGAAGTAGAGCCTGGTGGTGTCGGAGAGTTGGACAAACGCGTTGATCTCCGGCACGAGCTCCGTCTGTGACTCCCCAGCCAGTGCAGGCACGGCCAGCAGCGTGAAGACCGCCCCGGCGACGGTCAGGGTGAGAGCCGCGCCCGTCCGCCTCAATGCGCGTTCAACACGGTTCGCAAGCGCAGTCCCCGACGCTAGCCTCAGGGGGAACAGGCGGGATTGTTCATCCATGGCCCTCCCTCTCATGGCACAGGCTCACTTGGGAAAGAGGAATGTCACGGCAAAGCGGAGCCCCCACGTGGGGCCCTGATTGGTGCTGTCGGTGTAATAGCGATAGCCTGCTTGCAGACCGATCGGTTGTGAGCCGACCTTGAGGAGCTGGCTGAGCATCACGTTGATCGGCACCGTCCACTGGGTGGCCTTCCAGTTGTAGGTCGATTCCGTGTTTACCATGAGGGTGGTGTAGGTTTTGGTCGTGTAACCGAGGTAGGGCTGAAGATAACTGGCACTCACATTGGTGCTGTTCTCGTGGCCGGCATACGACCAGACGTGATTGGCGGGCAGGCCGATGGTCCATCCGTGCTCCTGTTTCAGGATGACAAACGTCGGCCCCGCGCCCCATTTGTACGAGCCGAGTCCGTTGGTGGCGGCGGGCCAGAGAAAGACCGGCCCCGCGCCGAGAACCACCCTCCGACCAGCGCTGTGGGTGAGAGGAAGAAACTTAGGTTCGTGTCGCCGAGCCCGCCCTTGTTGGGACCGCCCGTCACCGGAGATTCGGCGTAGATGACCGGCACGATCGTCCGGATGATCACGTTCCAATCCTTGTCCACGCTCACCGGAATGACCGGTTGAAAGTTAAGGGTATAACGGATGGCGTTCGACTGGCCGATGTTGAAGTCCCAGTTGTTCTGCAACGGCGGGCTGATCAGGTCCGCCACCGGATTGAGCGTCTGCTTGGCCCGCTCGGCCTGCTGATCCGCGGCCTCATCGGCAATGAGAGGGGAGCTGATCAGCGCCATCAATCCAACGATGATGGCCGTGCCAATCACCCCGAGGATCGCCGGCACAGACTTCATGGTTCGCGCGAATTCGACTGCCGGGCGCTCAGCTCCATCGCCACGAGCCGGCCGATGAGAATGGCCGGATAGAGCTGGCCGACCAGCGCTTCGAGGTTGGACAACGACCGGACGATCGGGTGCACGGGGGTGATGTCGCCGTATCCGACGGTCGTCAGGGTGACAAAACTGAAGTAGACGAGGCTTGGCATCAGTGCGCCGTGGCGTTCTCCCATCTCCGCCGACTGGAATGCGCCCGGCACCTCGAGCAGGACCAACTCGTAGGCCAACGCCCATATCAGCCCCATCAGCAGATAGACCGCGATAGCGCCCTGGATCCGGTGCCCGGTAATCGGTCCCTTCCGGAAGACCTGGAGCATTACCACGCCGGCCAGCAACCCGATGCACACGAGCGCCGAAGAGATGCTGGCCAGCTCGATCTCACGGTTTGGAACCAGATGCGTCATCCACCGGAGCCCGAGCGTGACGATCACAAGCCCTGTGACCAGCAGCGTCGGGGCCCGGTGCTCCGAGACCGTCGCCATGCCGGAAATGAGAAGGAGGGAGAAAAAGACGCTGACCGGTAGTCCGCCGGCGCCGATCAGATGGCTGATCGGCAAAATGAAGAATAACGTGACGACGAGCAACACCAGGAACGCGGTCAAACTCCACTCGCTCGACCAAATCCCGGCGAGCTGCCGGAAGAGTCGCCCCCAAAACCGATCGTTGCGGGATTTCATGGGCGAGCGACCCGCACTTCGGGAGATGCGATGCGGGAGTCGGGATACGTGATCCGGGATGCGCGATGCGAAATTTGTGTTTCGTGAACCGGGACGCACGATTCGCGATTCAAGCTCTCTCGTATCATGATCCTCTTATCCCGAATGTCGCATCCTATCGCCCGCATCCCGCTTCGTCATTTCGCCTGTTCCGCCTCGGCCCGGATCGCCGCGGCGATGTCGCGGCTCACCTGCGCCAGCGCGCGGCTGTGCGCGGCGGCCAGCGCCTCGAACCCCGCCCCCTGCGCCGGTTCCTGCGCGACCGTCCGGCCCGAGCGCGCCGGCCCGCCCGCCGCCGGGCGCACGGTCCAGACCGCGTCGATGAGCGCCGACCGGCCCGGCGCCGACTCGAATTGCTGGATGTCGAGGGTCACGCGGTAGTCCGGATCGAAATGCGCGAGGGGCTCCACGGCCACCCGCGGCGTGCCGAGCAAGGCCGAGAGATCGCCGGCGACGACGCGCGCGATCGAGTTCTCCAGCGGCGCGACCCAGCGGTTGAATTCTTCGACCGAGACACGGTTCGGTCCGTCCTGGACCACGAACTGCGGCCGGTCGACCGCGGCCGGGATCGAGACGGGGCCGACCGAGACGGAGTAGGCGGCGGACGGCGCGCCTTCCGGGGTCGCCGTCGAATCAAGCGTGTAAAAGTGCGACGGCGCCGAAGCGCCGCACGCCGCCAGAGCGATCGAGACCAATGCGATCAAGACAAGACGTGCATTGCGAAGTGTCGTCATTTCTTCTCCTCCGCCTTGCCGCGAATGAGCGCCTCCGGATGGCGCTCCAGATAGTCGGAAAGCACACGCAGCGACCGGGCTGCGCCGTCCACTTCACGCAGCGCATTCGTCAGCTCCTGGTTGAGCCCGGAGTTCGACTCGATGAGCGTGTCGGCATGGTCGAGCGTGCGGTGCGCGCTGTCCAGCGTCTGGTCCACGTCGGCCATTGTCTTGCGCAGGTCCTGCCCGATCTCCTGGTAGGGAACCTGGTCGAGCTTTTTGACGAGGCTGGCGATATTGGCCTCGATCCCCTCCAGTTTGCCCGGAATGGTCGCCAGGCGGATCGGACTCTGTGACCAGTCCACCATGAACGGCGGCGCATCGGGGAAAAAGTCGAGTTCCACGAAGAGGGCGCCGGTGATCAGGCTGCCCGTCTGGAGCTGGGCGCGAAGCCCCCGCGACACGAGGGCGTCAATCAATTTCCGGTGGGCGGCGTCGCGATCCGCGGCCGTCGCGCCCTGCCCGCGGACTTTGACGCCGAGCCGCTGCGGGTCCGCACTGACAGTGACCACCACCGAAAGCTCGAATGTCTTTAAATCGATCTCCGCCTGCACATCCGTCACCTCTCCGATTTGAATCCCACGGAACTCCACCGGCGCGCCGACCTTGAGTCCGCGGATCGACTGATTGAAGACGAGGAGGTAGGTGGTCGGATAGGTGGGGGGCGGCTTGTAGGCCTCGGCCCGGTTTCCGTACAGCGTGAACTCCGTGTTCGCCGCCGCCTGTGGCAGCGCCTGAGCGGCATCAGGCGTCTCGAACGCAAGACCGCCGACCAGCATCGACAGAACCGACTGGGTCTGGACGCTCACGCCGCTCGCGGAGAGCGACACATCGATCCCGCTCGCCTGCCAGAAGCGCGTTTCGGCTGTGACGAACTGGTCATAGGGCGCATTGACGAAGATTTTGACGGTGAGTGTTTTGCCATCCTTGTCGAGCTCATACGAGACCACCTCCCCGACCTTGAGCCGCCGGAAATAGATCGGCGTGCCGTAGTCGACCGAGCCCAGGTCCGTGGTCTTCAAGACAAAAAAGCGGCCGGCCACGTCGCCCGTCACCAGCGGCGGCGCGGGAAGCGCCGTGAAGGCGCTCTGCTTGTTCGGTGATTTGCCGATCTCCAGTCCGATGTAGGAGCCGGAAATGAGTGTGCCTAAACCCGACACGCTGGCGCCGGAAATCCGGGGACTGACGACCCAGAATTTTGTGTCTTCGACAAAAAAGGCCTCGGTCTTCGGCGCCATGCTGGCTGTGGCAATCACGCGCTTGTGGTCGTCCGTCAACCGGATCGATGTGATCGTGCCGATGTCGACACCGTTGTAACGGATTTTTGTTTTTCCAGCTTCGAGTCCCTCGGCCGAACGAATGCTGATCGTGATCTTTGGCCCTTCCTCCATGATCTTCACGACGGCGACCCAGGCGCCGATGATGGCGGCCACGATCGGAATGATCCAGACAAGGGAAAGCCCCGTCTTCTTCCTGGCAAGGGTTCTTGACTCGGGTATGTGATATGGCGGTGCGTCGCGATCAGCCATGGAGACCCTCTCCTGAGGATGCAGAATCCCAGATCAGCCGGGGATCGAACGATTCGGCCGCGAGCATGGTTAATACCACAACCGCCGCGAAGAAGACCAGCCCGGCCGACGGCTCCACGGCCATGAGCGGCTGGAGCTGAACCAGCGACGCGGTAAAGGTGTCGACGAAAACATCGACCATCGACCAGCGGCCGATGAACTCGACCATCCGGTAGAGCAGGACGCGCTGGCGGTTGTTCGTGATCGAACCCCGCTGGACGGTGATCAATAAATAAGCGAGCGCGGCGATCTTCCCGATCGGGATAATGATGCTGGCGATAAGCACGATGAGCGAGAGCGGCCATCCGGTCGGCGACCAGAGAAGCACGACGCCCTGTAGAATGGTATCCGATTCGGCGCCCGCGGCCGTGGTGGTCGTGAGCACCGGAAGCAGATTGGCCGGGATGTAGCAGATCGCCGCGCCGATCAGGAACGCCCAGGTCCGCTGCAGGCTGGCGGGCTTGCGGAAGGTGAGCTCCTCGTCACAACGCGGACAACGGCCTTCGTGCGAGCCATGGGCGGGACGCGAGAGCAAGCCGCACCCTTCGCAGCTCTGAAGGTCCTGCTGCAGGGCGGTCAGTGCCGTCACGCTCATGACGCGGCCTCCGTCATCGGCTCCCCGGCGGCCGGCTGCCGCGCGGCCTTCTCCGCCCACTCGACCCTGTCCCACACCTCACGGGGATCGAAGCTGGCTTCGATCGCCGCGATGAGAAAGATCAGCGCCCCCAGCACGAAGAGCGCCAGGCCCGGAATCACCTTCGCGTAATCCGCAATTTTGATCAGCGCGACCAGCACGCCGAGGATCATCACCTCAATCATGCTCCAGGTGGCTACCTGTTCGTAGTAACGCAGGAGCGTCCCGACCCAGCGCGGCGGGCGGGCGCGGCGCGCCCCAAGCAGGATCGCCAGCATCAGGCCGATCTGCAGTCCAGGCGCCGCCACGGCCGTGAAGAACACCAGCGCCGAGACGCCCTCCCAGCCGGCGCTCCAGAGATGAGCGGCGCCGCCGAAGACGGTGGTGAACGCCTCGTGCCCGACGACGGTCAGCCCAAGCATGGGCACGCTGTTCGCAACCACGTAAAGAATCGCGGCCGCGACCGTCAGTGCCAGCGGCCGGTCGAGCGAATGGGCATGGCGGCGCCACAGCTCCACGTCGCAGCGCGGGCAGCGCGCCGACTCGCCCGGCGCAATTTCCGGCAACCGCTGCAGCAGGTCGCAGTCCGGGCATGCGATGAGCGAGGAGTCGGAAAGAGGGCTATTGTACATGGCGGGGTCCCACATCCGGGCTGAAACCAATCATATTATTCTAAACGCGAAAATACCAATCAGCGCGCCGCACAGGATCACCGTGATCGGACTGATCCGGGTGGTCAGGACAAGCAGGCATGCCACCCCTGCCATGACCGCAGACAACCATTCCTCCAGCGTTCCCTCGGCCATGCTGATGGCCCCGGCCAGGAGCAAGCCGACCGCGACGGGAGCGAGGCCCCGCTGGACGGCGCCCGCCCAGCGCTGTTGACCAACCCGTTTCCAGAGACGTCCGATGCCCAGCGCAATCAGGCTGGTGGGCAGCAGAAAGGCGACGACGGCCACCAGGGCGCCGAGCGGTCCCGCCACCCGTTCGCCGAGCGCGGCGATCATCATATTGGGGCCGGGTGAGATCTGACCGATGCTGAACAGATGGATGACCTGCTTGAACGATAACCAATGATAATCATCGACGGTCAGCGTCTTGAGCTCCGGGAAGGCCCCCATGAGGCCTCCGAACGTCAGCAACGACAGGTAGGAGAAGACGCCCATGAGCTGCGGAATCTGGCTCATCGCTTGGACGCCTCCACGGCAGTCGTGCGGGGCCGATGCCACCAGATGGCGAGCGCACCGGCACCGAGTAGCACATACGGAACGCGCAGGTGCAGCAGATGAACTCCGATCACCACCAGAGCCACAATCGCGAGATCGAACAGGTGCTTGACGGACTCCCGGCCGATCTGCACCGTGACGGCCATGACCAGCCCGACGGCCGCCGCCGCGACACCGTGGAGCATGGCGGTGACATCGGGCCGCTCGCCATGGATGCCGTAGAGCACACCTGCCGCGAACATGAAGAGCGCGGCCGGCAGGCAGAGCCCCATCACCGCCGCGACGGCGCCGGCCGTGCCGCGGAGCCTGTCCCCTATAAAGACACCGATGTTGACCGCGTACGAGCCGGGGAGGGTCTGGCTGATCGAGATCATTTCGACAAAGGCGGCCTCATCCAGCCAGCGATGTTTGTTGACAATCGTGTTGCGCAGGTAGACGATCAACCCGCCGCCGAAGCTGATCCCGCCGATGACCA
>DATJYI010000123.1:0-15285 GCA_035499635.1 Nitrospiria bacterium
CGGCCTGGAGTGATGCCGTGGGATGGCTGAGCGCGCCGCTGGTCGGCCTTGACGTCGGTCATGGATCGATCAAGGCGGTCAGCCTCGCCGGCCGGCGTCGATCCTCCCTCCTGTTCGCCGGTTTGGTGGAACTCCCTTCCCAGGAATCGGCGATGGCCGCCCCCCGCATGGGCGCGGGGCTTGCCTCTTTGAGCGAGGAATATCGCCTGGCCCGCCAGCCCGCGGCGGTCTCGTTTACGCAGCGGGCCCTGCTGATCACCTATCTGACGATGCCCGCGATTCCCGATGATGAATTGACCGAGGCGCTCCGGTGGGAGGCGAAGAAACATTTCTCCTGCGCCATCGATGAGCTCATGATCGATTACCTGGTCATCGGCCGCGAGGGGGGCGCGGAAGGGGCGATGGTCGAGGTGGTGCTGGTGGCGGGCGAACGGGCGGCCCTGATGGCCGATCTGGAGCCGTTCAGGCAGGCGGGGTTGAAGATCGTCGCGATCGACGCCAATCCGCTGGCCTGGGCGGCGTCGATTCAGCGCCGGTCGCCGGAATTGCTCGAAGGGAACGTGGCGCTGGTCGATCTGGGGGCGGGGAAAGTCGACATCAACATTGTGCGCAACGGCGCCCTCCGGATGTCGCGGCGGGTGATGGGGGGCGGTCAGGAGATCACCGATGCCTTGGCGCGTGCACTGGACCTGTCCACGGCCTCGGCGGAGCAACTCAAACGACAGATCGGCCTCGAGAATCCGAAGCAGGCGTTGGAACACGCGCGCGCGGATCGGTTTGCTGAAGTGATTAAGCAGGAAGTCAACCGATTGATTCTAGAAATCCAGCGGTCGATCGAGTTTTACCGGGTGGAGCACCGGCAGAGTTCGCTGCAACGGCTGCTGCTCGGTGGCGGCACCGCACTGCTGCGCGGTCTGAGCGGATACATGGCCGGCTACTTTGAAGCGCCGATTGAAGTGGACGATCCGTTTGCCGCCTATTCGGTCATGAAGCCGGGATTCGATCTCCTCCGGGCCCATGCGCCCCGCTTTGGCGCCGCAATGGGCTTGGCTCAATGGAGCTCCTGATGGCACAGCTCAAACAGCGCATCAACCTGTACCGTCCGGTGTTGACCGCCCGCAAGGCAGCTGCGCCCAAGTTCTCTTGGATGGTTGCGGGCTTGGTGTCGTTCACTATCGCGACCGCGGCGGTGCTGCTGTGGGATGGTGCGCAACGATGGAAGATGGAGCATGAGATTGCCGCCCGGGAGGTCGAGCGCGACCGCCTCAACGCGCAGTTGGCGGAGGTGACGAATCAGGTCACTCCGTTGACCAGCGGCGCGAACGCACGGGCGACAGTGGCCCCCTCCGAATTGCCACCCTTGATCACCCTGCGGACCCAATGGATCGAGTTGTTCCAGGAACTCAGCGTTCGGGTGCCCGATGGCGTCTGGCTGCTGCGAATGGACGTGAAGACCTTGGACATTCCTCAGGGCGGGGGACGGACCCTGGCGGCGAAGAAGAAATCCATCACGCTCTTCGGATTTGCCCAATCCTATCAGAGAGTCGGGCAATTGTTACAGGCGTTGGAACAGTCGCCAAAATTTTCCTCGATTCTTTTACAATCCGCTGAACGGAAAGCCGGCGAACCGAACGAACGGGTTGATTTCGAAATTGCGGGGGAATTGTCGTAATGCGCCGCGGGATGATCGGGGTGGTGGATGCCGCAGTGGCGTCGAGGGGAGTCCGATGAATCAGTCCATCCAAGGCCGGTGGCAGACGCGCCCCCTCCTCGTGCGGATCCTGATCTGTCTCGCCGTGGTTGCGGCGACCGGGACGGCAGGAGTCTACCTCCACGAAGGGCAGCAGGCCAAGCTGCGCGCATTCGGTTCACGGTTGGCAGAGGTAAACAACGAGGTCGCCGGCTTGAAGGCCGAGCTGTCGAGACGACAACAAGAAGCGACTGAAGCGGGGGCTTCGCAGTCGCCGGTGCAGGGGCGTGCGTCTCTTGCCGCGCATGGCCGGGAACCGCTGTTGCCGCGGGAGCATTTTTCAGCGTTGCTTGACGATCTCATGCGATTGGCACAGCAGGATGGCATTCAAGTGATTTCGATTAGTCCCGGAGTGCTGCAGGATCACGGCGGCTATGTGGAATTGCCGATCAACTTGCAGGTGCAGGCCCGATTCCGGAATTTAGGAGAATATCTGCATCAGGTCCAGCAGCTGCGGCAAGTGGTGCTGGTGGGCCGGGTTCGTGCGGAACTGACGGCAGTGGAACAGGCCTTGCTGACCGTGCAGATGGACACCGTCAGCTTTGTAGGAAAAGCGTGAACGGAGCGACTGTGATGATCGCCATGCGGCGGTCCGCAGTACTGGGGCTGGGGATGATCGTCTTTCGATTGCTTGCCATCGCCTGGACTGCGGAGGCGACCGAAACGAACGCCGCCGGACATCTGTCGACGGCGTCGTCCGGTTTGTCTGACGTCAATATCCAAGCGATCGAGCGGCTGCAGGCCTCTCACTGGGGACGGGATCCCTTTGTGCAGCCGACGAGTCGGGAGGCGAGTGGCGGCGGCTTGGTGCTGACATCCATCCTCTACAGTCCGGCGGCCTCCGTAGCGGTAATCAACGGCCAGGTGGTGCGCTCCGGGGACGATGTGGATGGGCGGCGGGTGGTCTCGATCGGGCCCGATTACGTGATCGTGCGTGAGGGAATGTTCACCCGGCGGTTGGAGGTGCCGAAATTCATCTTGGAGAATGGGAAGGGGATTCCCTAGGTGCGACGCTGGGGAACTGAGGTGATAAGAGGCGCGGTGGTGGCGGCGACGCTGGTTGGGCTGCTCGTGGGCTCCGAACGGTCGTCGCGGGCCGAAGCGCCGTCTCGATTTTCCATAGAATTGCGGGATGCCGATATCAGGGACGTGCTCAGGGCCCTGGGGCAGGAAAGCCGTTTGAACGTGGTGTTTGGCGAAGAGGTACAGGGGAAGATCACGCTGAGTTTCCACGACGTAACGTTGCACGATGCGCTGGAAGCAATTCTGCATCTCCAGAATCTCAACAGCATGCGGGAGGGCAATATCTTGTGGATCGTCCGCTCGCCGGTTGCGGATGGGGAGGCACGGCTGATCACGAAGACGATCCCGGTCAATTATGCCGAGGCGGACGAATTGTCCAACTCCATCAAACCGCTGCTCAGCAACCTCGGCCGGATCGCCGTCGATAAACGGACCAACACCCTCGTCGTCAGGGACACCCCTGATAACACCCGGCGCATTCTCGCGGTGGTGTCGACGTTGGACGAGCGGACGCCGCAGGTGTTGATCGAGGCGCAGATCGTCGAGGCGGATGTGAATTTTGCCCGCGAAATCGGCGTTCAATGGGGAGTGACCGATGCGGACCGCAACAGTCGCGGCGACTTGGATGCCGATGGAGCCGCGGCCACGGGTGGAACCCGTCCGGCAGGCGACAAAGTGTTGGTCAATCCGCCGGCGGCCGTCGGCTCCGGCTCGGGAGGGACATCCGGTTTCTCATTCGGGAACGTCCCCAACGCGTCTCAACTGGACCTGCAGTTAAACGCCATGCGGAACAGCGGCCGCGGCCGGATTTTGTCGAGTCCAAAGATTTTGACCCAGAACGACAAGCAGGCCAGGGTATCCACGGGCCTGACCATTCCGGTGCTGACCTCAACGGTGGTGTCGTCAAACGCTTCCACGCCGGCAGGCACGCAAGGCAGCCGGGTAACGACGGGGGTTGAAAATATCAACGTCGACCTGGCGTTGACGGTGACGCCCCATGTGACGCCAGGAAAACAGATTGGTTTGAAACTGCTCGCGGAAAAGAAGGAAGCCGATTTCTCCCGGGAGGTGCATGGAATCCCAACGTTGACGACGAAAGAGGCGTCGACCGAGATGATCGCGCGGGACGGTGAAACGGTAGTGATTCGAGGAATTTTCGGACAGATGAAGACCATGCGGCATCATGGCATTCCGGTGCTGTCCGACATCCCCTGGGTGGGGCGGTTGTTCAAGAAGGAGTCGGTGACCGACGTTCAAACCGAACTCCTCATCTTTGTCACCCCGCATCTTTACGGCGGAGGCGGCTCGACCCTCTCCTCCGCATCTTCACCTTGACTTTCCCTTTGGATTCGTGATAGCTCCAGGGCGGCTGTGTGCTGGTCGCTCGTGCGGAGCCTGTGATGTCCACGGTCACACCATCGGACGAACTCATTATAGTGTTGGTCACCACGCCGCCGGGCGAGACGGCACGTGCGATTGCACGCCGCCTAGTCGATTCGCAATTGGCCGCTTGCGTCAACATGGTGTCGTCCGTCGAATCCATCTATCGATGGCAGGGCCAACGCTGCGAAGAGGCAGAGTGGTTGCTGGTGATCAAGACACGACAATCGTTGTTTGAGCGACTGGCGGCGGAAGTGAAAGCGCTCCATAGCTATACCGTGCCGGAGATCATTGCCCTTCCCATTACCGCAGGCGCGCCGGATTATCTGCAATGGATTTGCGAGTCGACCCCCATTAACCGTTAGCATTCTGTACAAAATTACACAGTCATGGACAAAGTTGGCCTGGGCCGTTCCACATTGAAACAAAAAAGAAGTGGACAAATTTTAATTATTTATTTTTTACAATGACTTATAAATGACATGAATTACCGATGTTTGGCATATGGTTTGCTTTTTAAGGAGTCAGGCGGATGAGACTGTCCGCTCTTGTCCACTGGAGGGATTGAGATGGCTGACCCTCAGGAAACTTATACCATCATGATTCTGCCGCAGCCGACGGCCAAAGGCTATCAATTTCAAGTTGCGAAGAGGACGGCCAAACGGTTCGGCCTGGCGGCAATCGGGCTGATGCTGATTCTGGGGCTTGCCACGCTCCATTATCTGGTCATGTTGGGTCATGCATGGGAATTGCAAACATTGCGATCAAAGAGTACCGCTCAGCAGCAGGAACTGGCGCGGTATCATGAGATGGTCAGCGATCTCAAGGGGCAGATGGACCGGCTGCGGGATTTTGATGTGAAGCTTCGCGTGATGACCAATCTGAATCCGCCTCCTGGAGGCGACGATAAGGCGGGAATCGGCGGAACCGAATCGGCGCCCGACGCACAACAAGGCGGAAACCCGCCGCTTGATGGAAAGGGCGGTCGCGAAGAACCGGTTCCGATGACGGACCTTGAAACGTCGCTCTTAAGTTTGCAGTCCGACGCGGCACGACAGGAGGCGAGCTTTTCGGAATTGATCAGTTCGTTAAACGGGCGCATGGCGCAATGGGCGTCGACGCCGTCCATCTGGCCTGTGCACGGGTGGTTCTCCTCCGGATTCGGTAAACGGCTGTCGCCCTTTACCGGCACAATCATGATGCACAAAGGGATTGATGTCGCGGCCTATTCCGGCACGCCCGTGGTGGCATCGGCTGACGGGAAGGTTGAAGCGGTGGATCGGGACAGCGGGCTGGGCAACGTCATCGTGATCGATCATGGTTACGGCATCAAGACCCTGTACGGCCATCTGCTGCAGACATACGTCCATCCCGGAATGCGAGTGAAACGGGGGGAGACAATCGCCGCTGTCGGGAACACGGGTTTGAGCACCGGTCCCCACCTTCATTACGAGGTCCACGTCAACGGACAAGCCGTGGACCCCCTTCGCTACATCATCAACTGACCGCTCCGGTTTTCCTTCATAGATCAACGGCCTTGCCGGCCCTCCGGCTGGTGGGAGGTGGGGCTTTATGCTATAATTAATATATATGGCGGCCATTTGTCGTCGTCTGCAGACAGAGACCGTTTCCACGACATCCAACCCCCCACGACATCCAATTCAATGATCGGCACACTGATTAAAAAAGTTGTCGGCTCGAAAAACGACAGGGAACTGAAGCGGTTATGGCCCATCGTGGTGCACATCAACACCCACGAGCCCGCCGTTGCGGCGCTGGACGACAGACAACTTGCGGCCAAATCGGATGACTTCCGCCGGCGGCTGGCCGGAGGGGAACCGATCGACGCCGTCCTGCCCGAAGCCTTTGCGGTAGTCCGTGAGACGGCCAAGCGCTGCCTTGGCATGCGCCACTTCGACGTCCAGCTGCTGGGCGGCGTGGTGCTGCATGAAGGCAAGATTTCGGAAATGAAAACCGGCGAGGGCAAAACGTTGGTCGCTACCCTGCCGCTTTACTTGAATGCGCTCAGCGGGCGGGGCTGTCATCTGATCACCGTGAACGACTATCTGGCCAAGCGCGACGCGCAGTGGATGGCGCCGGTCTATCACGCTCTGGGTTTGACCGTCGGCGTGATCCAGCACGATGCCTCGTTTGTCTTCGATCCCTCGTATGAGACTTCGGACCGCCGGATGCACTCGCTGCGGCCGGTGAGCCGTCGCGAAGCGTATGCGGCGGACATTACCTATGGGACCAACAATGAATTCGGCTTCGATTATCTGCGTGACAACATGGTGGTGGAATCGGCGCAGTGCGTTCAGCGCGACCTGCATTACGCCATCGTCGACGAGGTGGACAGCATCCTGATCGACGAGGCTCGAACGCCGCTGATCATCTCCGGCCCCGCGGAGGAATCCACCGATCTCTACTACCGCGTCGACAAAATCATCCCCTACCTCAAGGCGTCGACTGATTACACGATTGAGGAAAAAACCAAGACCGTGGCGTTGTCAGAGGAAGGCAACGCGAAGGTGGAGCGCCTGCTGGGTGTCGACAATCTGTACGATGTGGCCAACATGAGCTTGGTGCACCATGTCGGGCAGGCGCTGCGGGCGCACACGCTCTATCGCCGCGATGTTGATTACGTCGTCAAGGACGGGCAGGTCATCATCGTGGATGAGTTCACCGGTCGGCTGATGCCAGGCCGGCGATGGAGCGACGGGCTCCACCAAGCGGTCGAAGCCAAGGAGGGCGTCAAGATCGCCAGCGAGAATCAGACGCTCGCCACCATCACCTTTCAAAACTACTTCCGCCTCTACGACAAGCTGGCGGGCATGACCGGCACGGCCGACACGGAGGCGGCGGAGTTCAGCAAGATTTATGCGCTGGACGTGGTGGTGGCGCCGACGCACCGGACAATGCGTCGCACCGACACCCCCGACGTCGTGTACCGGACTGAGCGGGAGAAATTCGAGGCCATCGTCCAAGAGATCATCGACCTGCACGCCAAGGGCCAACCGGTACTGGTCGGGACGATCTCGATCGAAAAATCCGAGCGCCTGAGCGCCATGCTCAAGCGACGGGGCGTCGAGCATTCGGTCCTGAACGCCAAATATCACGAGAAGGAGGCCGAGATCATCGCGCAGGCGGGGCGCAAAGGGGCCGTCACCATTGCGACCAACATGGCGGGCCGCGGCACCGACATCCTGTTGGGAGGCAACCCGGACTTTCTGGTCAAGCGCGAACTGCAGAAGCAGATGGAGTGGACTCCGGAAGAGATGCAACGGCTCACGGACCACATCAAGCGGGACACGGAGCGGGAAAAACAGGACGTGGTCGCTGCGGGGGGATTGCACATTCTTGGGACAGAGCGGCACGAAAGCCGGCGGATCGACAACCAGTTGCGCGGCCGCTCGGGACGTCAGGGCGACCCCGGATCGTCAAGATTTTACCTGTCGCTTGAGGATGATCTCATGCGCATCTTCGGCAGCGACCGGATCTCGGGTCTGATGCAACGGCTGGGGATGGAAGAGGGCGTGCCGATCGAACATCGCATGGTGACGCGGGCGATCGAAAATGCGCAGAAAAAAGTCGAGGCGCACAATTTCGAAATCCGGAAGCAGCTGCTCGAATACGACGACGTCATGAACAAGCAGCGCGAAGTCATCTACGAACGCCGCAAAGAAATTCTCCAGGGTGAATCGGTGACCGAGACAATCCAGGAGATGACCGACGAGCGGCTGGACAGCCTGCTGGAGCTCTATTGCGGCGAGGAGCGGCACATTGACGAGTGGGATCTGAAGGGGCTGGCGGAGGCGCTGCATCAGCAGTTTGCACTCACGGTCAAGGAGGACTGGTTGCAATCGATTCAGGGGCGCGACGCCATTCGGACCGAATTACTGGATCAGATTCAGGCCTTGTACCGCCACCGGGAGGCGGACCTCGGCGAAACGGCCATGCGGCAGATCGAACGGGTGGTGATGCTGCGCATCATCGATACGCTCTGGAAGGATCATTTGTTGTCGATGGATTATCTGAAGGAAGGGATCGGATTGCGGGGATACGGACAGCGCGACCCGCTTGTCGAGTACAAGCGCGAAGGATTTGACCTGTTCGCGGATATGATGGGCCGGGTGCAGCACGAAGTGATCGGTACGCTGATGCGAGTTCAGCCGATGCGGACGGCGCCCGCGGAAGCTCATGCCGTTGCGTCTCCCCAGTCGGCTCCCCCGGCGGCTCCTTCGCCCGCCCGTGCGCCCCGTCTGGTGTATCATCGCGGCGACGCGGGACAGCAACCGTCCTCGGCGGCACCGGCGCATCGCGACGGGGAGAAGGTCGGACGCAACGACCCCTGCCCCTGCGGCAGCGGCAAGAAATACAAAAAATGCTGCGGGAGCCGCGGCTGAAGGCCGGGACGGAGCATGGGGGCATCGCGACACAGGAACACGACGGCTGCCAGGCGGGCAACGACCCGTCGAGCGGAGGACTCCGATGGGGACAGGGTCCAAGACCTGATCAGGGAAAACAGGGAGCTCAAGTCTGGGTTACGCAACCGGACCAAGGAGCTCGGGTTCTTCCTGAGCCTGGCCAAAGCGCTGACGTCAACCCTGGAGTTGAAGAAGGTGCTCAAGGTCATCATGACCCGCGCCCAGCAATTGATCAAGGCCGAAGCCTGGGCGTTGCTGCTGGTTGACGAGCCCGCCGATGAGCTCTATTTCGATTTGGTTCAGTCCAAGCACGAAAAATCGTTAAAATCGCAGCGGATCAAACTCGGACAGGGCGCCGCAGGATGGGTCGTCCGCTACAACAAGCCGTTGCTGGTGCCGGACCTCGCCAAGGACGGCCGGTTTATCGGCGGCATCGACTTGCAAATCGGCTCGCCGTCCCGCTCGCTCCTGTGCGTGCCCATTGTAAACAAGAAACGGACGATCGGAGTGTTGGAGGCCGTCAATAAAACGGGCGACGGTCCGTTCAATGATCAGGATTTGACGCTGCTGGTCAAGTTGATCGATCAGGCGGAGATCGCGATTGAACGCGCCTACCTGTACCAGAAAATGGCCGATCTGGCCGTGACCGATGATTTGACGAAGCTGTTCAATTTCCGGTATCTCGACCAGACCCTCGATATCGAAATCCGCCGCGGCCAGCGCTACGGCGCGAACGTGTCGTTGATCTTTCTGGACATGGATTATTTCAAGCAGGTCAACGACCGCTACGGCCACTTGATGGGGAGCCGGGTGCTGATCGAAGTGGCGCAGATCCTGATCCAGAATCTGCGCGATGTCGACATCATCGCCCGCTACGGCGGAGACGAGTTCGTCGTTGTGTTACCCGAGACGCCGTTGGATGTGACCTATCGGATTGCGCAACGGCTGCGCGTGGCGCTTCGCGAACATACCTTCCTGGAGGCGGAAGGCCACCCCATTACGCTCACGGCCAGTTACGGCATCGCCAGCTATCCCATCCACGCGCGCAATAAGAAGGACCTGATCCGGCTCGCCGACCAGGCCATGTACCGGGCGAAAAACAGCGGCCGGGACCAGATCTGTCTGGCGGAGCACCCGACCACAAAACCCGCCCCGGCTTCGGGCGGCTAGCGCAACGCCTCCTCCATCCGCTCGAGTCCGGCATCCAGCTCCCCGGCCGACAGCACCAGCGGCGGGGCCAGCCGCACAACGCGATCCTCATGCAGCGTCCAGCCCAGCAGGAGACCGGACGCGCGGCAGCGCTCGACGAATCGGGCGCAATGCGCCGCCGTGTCGAACTCCATGCCGATCAACAGACCCAGCCCTCTTGCGGCCCGTAATCCGCCGCGTCCGCAACGCGCGTTCAGTTCCGCCAGCAATCGGGCGCCGGTGTCGGCCGCGGCCGTTATGAGACCGCGGTCGAGAATGACGCGAAGCGAGGCCAGCCCGGCGGCGCAGGAGAGCGGATGACCGCCGAATGTGGTCAGGTGACTGAGCGGGGGATCGCGTGAAAGCACGGCCATGACGTCCGGCCGGCCGAGAAAGCCGCCGAGCGGCAGCCCGCCGCCCATGGCCTTGGCAAGGATCATGATATCGGGCGTGACCCCCCAGTGCTCGACGGCGAAGAGCCGGCCGGTGCGGCCGAAGCCGGTGACCACCTCGTCCATCAGCAACAACGCCCCGACCGCCGTGCAACGCGCGCGGACCGCCCGTACAAAGTCAACCGAAGGCAACCGAACGCCGCCCTCCGCCTGGATCGGCTCCATGATCACGGCCGCGACGCGTTCATCGAGTCCGTCAGGCCCTTCGAGCGCAGATGGGTCATTCCACGGCAGGAACCGCACGCCCGGCACCAGCGGTTCGAACGGAGCGCGCCATTCAGGCCTCCCCATGACCGACATCGCGCCACACGTATCGCCGTGATAGCTGCGATCAAATGCGACGAACGCCGAGCGGCCGGTGAATTTTCTGGCTGTTTTGAGCGCACCTTCCACCGCTTCGGCCCCGCTGTTGGTCAAATAGGTCACCGAAAGCGGGGGTGGAGCAATCGCGGCCAGTTGCGTGGCCAGCGTGATCTGCGGCGCCAGCAAATATTCGCCGTAGACCATGACGTGCAGATAGCGGTCCAGCTGTTCCCGAATGGCCGCGAGCACCACCGGATGGCGGTGGCCGACGTTCGCGACGCCGATGCCCGAAATAAAATCAAGATAACGGCGGCCGGCCGCGTCCGTGATCGTGCACCCATCCGCCGAAGCCACTTCGAGTCCGATCGGGTCGGCGGACGTCTGGCACAGGTGGGTCAGAAATGCGTGACGGAGCGCGGTGGGGTCCATGCGGCGAGTCGCAGCAACAGGCCTTGCTCGAGCCACCGCCACCGGAGCGGCGGCTCCTGCATCGTCCCGATCGGCGCCAGGCGGCTTGGAGCCAGTCGGTTGATCAACGGTCGAAGTTCGTCCAGCCGCGTGTCGGAGAGCGCCAGGCCGATTGATTCAAGCATTCCCCGCCACGGCGCCAGCGCTTCCACTGCCAGCTCAAGACGGGGTGTGGGTTTCACCCAGAGGGTCCGGCGGCCCGGCGACGGACGGGGAGCGGGGTCGGGATCAAAGAGCACCGTGCCGCCGCTCAGCCGGTCGGCCGGACCAAAGGGCGAGAAGACCGCGGACCCATCCGCTTCGCGAAATTCCATCTCGGCCCGGAGTTGGAGAACGGTCGAGGCGATATTGAGCGGCATGACCGGCGGCGGCCAACGCCGTGCTTCCCTTTTCAGCGCGACGGCCACCCGTTCGGCAAATTCGCGCGGGGCGAGGCGCCCCCCTTCCTCCACGTAGACGAGGTGGGGCGAGAGGCAGCCGCACTGTTCGTACCAACAGACATCCCGGGCTGTTCGAGTCGCCAGCGCATCGCTCTCGACCAGGGCATCCGCGCCGACCAACGCGACGCTGCGACGGTGGCCGTACCCGATGAGGCCCAGGGCATCACGGCGAGCCGCATGGCGGGACAGCTCCGCGAGTGTGCCATCGTCGCCGGATGCCACTACCGCATCGACCGAACCGGCGACGGCGGCGCTGATCGACTCGGCTTCCCTCGGCCACCAGGCGACGGCCAGCAGTTCGCCAACGCGGGGATCGAGTTCGGCCAGCGTCCGCACGAAGAGCGGGGCAACGATCGGATCGCGGATTGACGGCCTGACCAGCGCCGCGGACTTGATGAACAGGAGCGCGGCAAGTTCATCAATTGCCAATGCCGGGATGTGGCCGGCCACGATGAGGTGGACAACTGGAGGCCCCTGCAACGCGAGCCCCTGTTTAGCGAGCTGATCGGTGGCGGCGTCGACCAGCCGTTCCAGCCGTTCCGGCGACAATTGCGCCAGCCGGTGGTCGAGCCCTTCCTCGATCATCGCCGGCGCATAGCCGGTCAGCTCGGGCAGGACAGAGAGCGCCAGCCGGCGGAAGGGGTGATGCGGCTCCCGCCAGCCATTCGCCGCACGGACCAGCAAATCAATGACGTGGCGGTCATCCAGGTGCGGGGTGTTCAGTGTCCGCGCCGCGCGCAGGCGCTGAACCAACGAACGGTAGAACCCGGACTCCTCATCGATCACGTCAAGGATCGCCGGACCGAGCCTGATGCTCCGAACGGCGTAGGGCGGTGTCATGCTCTTCTGATGCGGCGGTAATTGATAGGACTGCAACGCGGCGAACTGGTCGAGGGGCGTCGTCATCGGGTCAACAACACTGACGACGGATCGAGCGAGCAGCCGCGCGGCTCCGAGCCAGCGGCCCGTCCCACGAGGTCAAAGCCGCCGGTCTCGGTCTGGCCGGGCCGCTTCAGGCCCCTGTCGTCGGTCTGAACTGCCATGACCGAATGAAGATTAGCCAAATCGTAGTGGCGCAGCAGGCCGATTGTTCCGTCCGGCGCTTCTTCGCCGCTGACGGGATCAATCACACGGACCCTGACCCAGGGCGGAATGATTTTCTGGCCGACGGGCGGGATGCCGGCCGTCACGGCGGCGAGCCCGTCATCGTAAAACTGCGAGCCGAGCTCGGTCATTCCGTATTCGTTGACGACGGCGTGCGCGGGCAGGCCGAGCAGCCGCCAACAGGAGGCCAAAAAGGCCTCCCGGTCAACGACCGTTCGGAGTGACGGGGCGGGCCGGCCGTCGACGCCCTTTCGGCCTCCGGTATCCATCAACCGGCTGTTCGGCGGAAGCAACACCGCCCACCCAGATGTCTCACACTCGTCGAACCACTCAGAGAAGGCCGCCGTCGTTCCGAAGAGCGCGACCGGCCGATGCTCGCCCGCCGCGTGCTGGAGGGTCTTCCTGAGGACCGATCCGTTGAAACCGGCCGATTCGCCGAGAAAGCGGCTCTCCGCCGAGCCCCATCGGCGCATCAACAGATCGATCATGTGAATCAGCGACGAGTAAGGCCGCAGTGAAGGAGGCGGCGTCAGCGAGAGGACCTGCACGCGCCGGCCATCGGCCCGCGGGAGATCCGGAAAAAGGCACGCCTGCGCGTTGGACTCAATGGCCGCATGGGGAATCGTCAGGTCGGCAACCACATGGCGGCCCCGTTTCTCCAGCCCCTGGGTTGTGCCGCTGGTGAGAAACAGCGCCTCTGCGGGATTACCGGGTCGGCACGTCAGTTCGGCCACCTTGAATGCCGACGTGGGCACGGCCGGAATCTGACGCCACTGGTCGATCCGGCTCGGTGTGATTCCTCTCCGGTCGCAGAACCGACGATACGGCCTGTTGTCCGCGTACTGATAGGCGAACACCTCCAGGGCAAGCGACTCGAACCGGCCTGGATCGGGACGACGGGCTATGGCATCGAGCAGTCGCGATTCGAGCGTGGCCACGTCCGTCATGGTGCGGCTCTACGCCAATCGAAGCGGTTCCTGGACGGCCCGTGCCGATTCCTCGTCGGCGTCGCGATCCGACTGTGCGATGGCGGCCTGACCCGGCGCCTGCTGAGCGGCCCCATGGCCGGCCAGCGCAAGCTTGTCCGTGAAATGATCCAATTGCCGGCTCGCCTCCTGGTATTTGTTGCCGGCATTGGTCAGATGGGTCCCCATGATGTCGAACAAGCCGCAGAATTTGTTCACATCCCCCTTGAGCGCATCCAGTTGCGTCATAATTGTGCGGGCGCTTTTCTCCACCTGCAACCCACGCAATCCCCACAGTATGACCTGCAGGTAGGCGTAGAGACTGTTGGGCGAAACCGGGATGACCCGCTTGGAGAGGGCGTAGCCGGAGATCTGTTTGTCGGTATTGCCGACCTCATCCTTGATGATCGTCTCGTAATAGACGTTCTCCGCCGGAATGTACATCATGGCGAAATCGAACGTGCCTTCGTCAGGGAGGATGTATTTTGCGGCGATCGCGTCGATATGTTTTCTGACGTCGGCGGCGAATTGCTTGCGGGCCTTCCTTCCCTCCTCCTCCGACGGTGCGTCGATGACCCGTTTGAAGTTCTCCAGGGGGAACTTGGCGTCGATCGGTACCAGCCCCTGGCTGAACCGGATGGCCGCGTCGACCGCTTCACCGCTCTTGAACCGGTGCTGGAGCGACACGTAGGCAGGCGGCAACAGCTGCAGCAGCAGATCGCCGAGGAAGAGCTCGCCCATCTGACCCCGCAACTTCGGCGCGCGGAGGATTTTCTGCAGATCGGCGATCTCCTTGCCGACGTCCTGGACCTGCTTGGCGGCTTCGGTCAGTGAGCCGAGCCGGTTTTGCACCTCGCCGAAGACCTTCGTCGTGTGGTCGAGACGGTTGCCGATCTGCCCCGTGGCCTCCTGAAGTTGTTTCGTGACGGTCGTCAACTGCTGGTTCACGTGGGTGGTCAACTGTCCCAGCTGCTGCTGGACGAGCTGCGACTGTTGGGTGAAGCTGTCTTGCAGCTGCGCGCGCAGCGCGTCAACCTGCTGCTGCATGAGATGCAGGCCGGTGTCCAGCGGCGCGGCCGACCGTCGAAGGACGAGCATGCCGAACGTAATCAATCCAACCACCAGCAAGACGAGGAGCACAAGAATGAGCTGTTCCATCATCATGCGATTATACGCCACGCAGACAAATTGTAAAAGGGGAGGGTGGGTGGTGGGGTGTGTGAAGCGAAAGCCCAGCAACCATCAATCAACGGGACGATCAAGGGGAGGGCAGGTCTTCCCCAGCCCGTCATCACACGGCGACGGGAGGTTAAAACATGACCGTCATGTCGATTTGGAGATGGTTGACGTTGCCCGCATTTCCCCACGGCGTCGCGGTTGAGTAGCCAGGGGTGAAGGGCATGGACTTGGTGGTGAAATATCTCGTTATAAACTGAAGATAGGGCGCCGGATTGTAGGCCGCCCAAATGATATGGCCGCGCCTGGCTGTTCCGCCGACGCCGAAATCAGAATCGGCCAGGTCGGCCAGTGTGGCATCAAGCTGCAGCGACTTGTAGAAATAGGCGATCTCCCATGTGCGGCTCCCTTCGGCCTTGCCCACGATTGCTCCGACCTGATAACCCTGGTTCCCGGTCGACTGTCCGGAGGCCAGCCCGGTGGTGGTGGTTTTGGCGAGATTGCGGACGTAATCACCCATGAGCGCAATCGGGACCTGTCTCGCCTGGAAGGTCACCAGAGCCGTCAGGTCGAGTATGCGGAAGTTGTTGAGCAGGTAGCAACTGTTGGCGG
>DATJYI010000124.1:0-26268 GCA_035499635.1 Nitrospiria bacterium
TTGGAGGAGTCATATTCGAGCGCCCGTTTGAATTCGTCGAGCGCCGCATCGATTTTGTTGTTCTTCAGCAGCACCCGGCCTCGATCGTAATGAACGTCCGCCGCCTTGAGACGGGCCTCATCGAGTTGTTTTCGGAGGGAAAGATCGTTCGGAGAGCGTTTGACCGCCTGTTCGTACAACAGGACGGCGCCGTCCCAGTTGCCTCCGGCGCCCAGTTCCTCGGCCAGACGGACTTCATGGTTGGCCATGCACCCGGTCGCCATCAGGGCTGCCACGCTGCAGCATGCCAGCGACCGCCCCAGCCGCCCGAGCCTGAGGATGGATCGTCGAGCCATCGACGGTATCATATCACGCCCTCCGCCCCTGTCAAGACATCCCTTTCAGCGGCCCCACCGGAGCCCCGCCTGCCCCTATTTCAGGATCTGCCTGAAATATTCGGCCGTGCGCCGGAGGCCCTCTTCCAGCGGCACTTTGGGCGCCCAATCGGTCGCCTTGCGAAGCCGTGAGGCGTCCAGGCAGCTGCGTGAAATCTCGCCGGCGGCCTCCGGCCCGTGCTGTTCGCGCACGTCGGTCCCGATCACCCGCTTGAGCAAGGTGCACAGTTCGTTGACCGACGTTTCTCGGCCGGTCCCGACGTTGAACACCCCCTCCGCGCCGCTGTGCAGCACGGCCATGTTGGCGTCCACCACGTCATCGACAAAGATGAAATCCCGCGTCTGCCGGCCGGTGCCGTTGATCAGCGGCGGCTCTCCCCGCAGCAGGTTCTGGGTGAAGATCGCCACAACGCCCGCCTCACCGAAGGGGTCCTGCCGCGGGCCGTAGACGTTGCTGTAGCGAAGACTCGCCGTCGCCAACCCCGAGCTTTGCCGAAAGTAATAGAGAAAATGCTCGCCGGCCAGTTTGCTCACGCCGTAGGGATTCAACGGATGGGCCGCGTGCTCCTCGGTCGCGGGAAACGTCTGCTGCTCGCCGTACACCGCGCCGCCGGACGAGGCGAACAGCACGCGCCGGACGCCGTATTTGACCGACAGTTGCAGCACGTTGAGCAGGCCCAGAATGTTGACCTGGGCATCAAACAGCGGATCCTTGACCGACCGGCGGACGTTGATCTGCGCGGCGTGATGATTGATGATCTCCGGCCGCTCCTTCTTGAAGACCCGCTCCAGTTTCGTGCTGAGAATATCGGCCTTGTAAAAGTGCGCCTTCGGATTGACCCGTTTGCGCTTGCCCGTGGACAGATCGTCCACCACCGACACTTCGTAATTCTCTTCCACCAGCCGGTCCACCAGATGAGAACCGATGAAGCCCGCGCCTCCCGTGACCAACACTCTCACGTCTGCACTCCTTCCGCGTCTATTCCGCCGAAATGATTCCCCACTGCAACCACAGAAACGATTCCCGATTGCCTTTCGGACCCGGCAGCACGCTCGGCGTCTCCCCTGAGAGGCGATAGCCCGCCTCGCCGGCGGCGGCGGCCACCTGGCGCAGGGCCGAGTCGCGAAGGGCCGGATCGCGTACCACGCCGCCCCGCCCCACCCGGCCGCGTCCGACTTCAAACTGGGGCTTGACCAGCACCAGCAGATCAGCCCTCTCGGCCAGCCACGGCCGCAGCGCGGGCAGCACGAGCCGCAATGAAATGAACGATACGTCCGCCGTCACCAGATCGACCCGTTCCGGCACGGCGGCGGAGGACATCGTGCGGATATTCGTCCGTTCGATGACCACGACGCGGGGATCCTGACGGAGCGACCAGGCCAGCTGGCCGTAGCCGACATCAACCGCATAGACGCGGCGCGCCCCGTGCTGCAGCAGGCAATCGGTAAACCCGCCCGTCGACGCGCCGACATCCATCGCCACGCGACCGGCGACCGGCAGACCGAGGGCCAGCAGGGCGCCCTCCAGTTTGATTCCGCCCCGGCTGACGAATTTCGGCGCGCCGGACAGCTCGACGGCCGCATCAGCCGCGGTCCGGTGGCCCGGCTTGTCGATGATGCGGTCGTCCACCCGCACCGCCCCGCTCATGATGAGCCGTCGGGCTTGTTCACGGCTGGCCGCGCACCCCCGTTCCACCAGCAGCTGATCAAGGCGCAGGCCCGTGCGTCGCGCGGACCTGCCGATGGAACGTGCCGTCCCGGCGACCAGAGCGGACGAGCCCGGCCGGGCGGAGCGACGCGTCACCGTTTCCTCCCGCCGCCCTGCTTCCCGTCGGAATCGTCATCGTCCTCCTCCACGCGATCGGCCTCGGTCCCGTCGGCTTCTTCCTCCTCGTCCTCCTCCCAGTCCTCTTCCTCCTCGTCATCCTGCCCGCCATCCCCTGGGCGGCCCCGGCCCGGCCGTTCGGAGAACGGCTGAAGCCGCTTGTTCCCCTCCTTGTCGGCGAGCAAAATCTCCACCTTGCGCTCAGCCTCCTCGAGCATTTTCATGCATTGCTTCGACAGCTTGATCCCCTCTTCAAACCGTTTCAATGATTCTTCCAACGACAGGTCGCCCTGTTCCAGCGCCCGGACGGTTTCCTCCAACCGGCTCAGCGCGTCTTCAAATTTTCCTGCGGCCATAAGTTCCTCATTATACATGAATTGGTGAACGATCCGGCCCGGCGCTTGAAATGGATCGCCTCCCGCGCCGTTCGGCACGATGCCGGCTCCCTGATCAGGCCCGGAGGTCAGGCCGGCTCAACCGGAGGCCAGGAACGCTGCCGACGCGCCTCCTCCACGCTGGTTCGCAACTCGCCCTCGTGGAGCAACACGACAATGTGTTCGCCCGGCGCCACTCCCTCGGCGGACCGGAGTATCCGGCCGTCGGAGAGCCGCCGAGCCACGCTATAGCCGCGGCTCAAAATGGCGAGGGGGCTCAACGCGCGCAGCTGCGCCTGGCGATGCTCCACACGCGCGTGCGCCAATCGATCCTGATCGTGCATCCGCCTCGCCAGCCGTTCGCGCGACTGTCCGAGCCGCATCAGCATCATCCGGATGAATTCCAGCGGGGAGCGGACCCGACACCGCTGCGTCAGCCCCGCCGTCTGCTCCCGTCGGCGTTGAAGCGCACGGGGCAGGGCGCTCCGCAGCCGTTCTCCCAGCTCGTCGGCGCGCTGGAGCGCGGACTCGATTGCCCGTTGTGGATCGATCAGCGCCCGGCGCTCGTGGCGGACATGGTCGCGCCGCCGATCGATGGCCAGCCGGCACGACCGGAGCAGGGCTTGTTGCAGTTGATCCACCCGCCCGGTCAGCTCCGTCTTGGTCTTCACCACCACCTCGGCGGCCGCGGAGGGCGTCGGGGCGCGCAGATCGGCCACAAAATCGGCGATGGTGACGTCGGTCTCGTGTCCGACCGCGGAAATGACCGGCGCCTTGGAGCGGGCAATGGCGCGCGCCACCGCCTCCTCGTTGAACGCCCACAAATCCTCCAGCGAGCCGCCGCCCCGTCCCACGATGATGACGTCGGCCAGCCCCAACGCGTTCAGCTCATCGATCGCCTCGGCGATCCGGGCCGCGGCGCCCTCTCCCTGGACGGGCACCGGGTTGATCACCACGTGCAGGTTGGCAAAGCGGCGGGCCAGCACCGACAGCATGTCGCGGATCGCCGCGCCGGTCGGCGAGGTCACGATCCCCACGCGACGGGGCAGCGCCGGCAACGGCCGTTTGCGGGCGGCGTCGAACAGCCCCTCGGCGGCCAGCCGCTCCTTGAGTTGCTCGAACGCGGCCTGCAACGCTCCCAGTCCGACCGGCTCCAGATAATCAACGATCAACTGGTAGTCGCCGCGCGGTTCGTAGACGGTCAGGTGGCCCCTGGCGAGCACGGCCCGGCCGTCGGCCGGCACAAATTTCAACCGCCGGCCTCCGCTGCGAAAGCAGACCGCCCGGAGTTGCCCGGCGCGGTCCTTGAGCGAGAAATAGAGGTGACCGGAGGGCGGGCATCGAAGGTTGGACACCTCCCCTTCCACCCAGACGTCACAGAACGCCGCCTCCAGTTGAGCCTTGACCAGCGCCGTCAGCTCCGAGACGGTGTAGATCCGGCGGCCATGCGACGCCGGCCAATCCCAACGATCGCGATCCATCCCCCCCTCCGAGCCGCGTGGCCGCCTTTGAAGATGCGGCCCCTCGCAGGCGCTTCATTATAAGCAACCATGATCCGGCTGTAAATCGCCTCAACGCGCAAGGCTCTTTCGTACATCTTGCGCCCAACAATCAATGGGGGCAGTCAGGGGGAGATAACGTCTCGGCATCATAATCAGGGGGAGGTGCCGGTTCCTCCCCCTGATCACCCCCATCGGATGTACACGCTCTCGCAATACGCGTATCGCTCCATCGTACCTCCTGTGTCCAACAACCAATGGGGGTTGTCAGGGGGAGATAGCGTCTCCCCCTGACTTTAATAGACGGGGCATCAGGGGGAGATACAGTCTCCCCCCTAATCAAATAAATAAGTGTAAACCTACCAATTTGCCTCAAGACGTGTTAAAACACCGTTAACACCTCAAGCTGATGCCCCGTCCACCGACTCAAATCGCCCGACTCCTGCCGTTCATCCGGCGTTATCTGCCCTCCATGGGCCTGGCGGCCGTGCTGCTGATGGGCGTGGCCGGTTTGAACCTGGTCATGCTCTGGAAAACGCGCGACGTGATCAACTCGCTCTCCGGTCATGCGCCGGTGCCCCAGTTGAACACCGCCATTGTCACCATCTTGATCCTGCTGGCGATTCATTCCGCGCTGACCATGGGCCACAGCTACCTGGTCGCGGCCATTGGACAGCGGGTCATGATGGATTTTCGCGTCCATCTGTTCGAACACCTGACGGAGCTCTCGATCGGCTTTTTCAACCGCCGCCGCACTGGGGAGTTGATTTCCCGGCTGACCAGCGATGTGCAGGTCATTCAGCGCTTCACGACGGAAGTCCCCATCAACCTCGCCAAGCAGGTCGTCACGCTGATCGGCGGCCTGGGCATACTCTTCTACATCAACTGGCGCCTCTGCCTGCTGATTCTCGCGGTCCTGCCGCTGATCGCGTTGACCGGCTTCGGCTTCGGGCGGCGACTCAGAAAACTCGCCACCGCCATTCAGGACCGCACGGCGGGGGCCACGACGGTGCTCGAAGAGGCCATTTCCGGCATCCGCGTGGTCAAATCGTTCGTGGCTGAAGCGCACGAATCGGACCGGTTCAGCCATGAGGTCGAGCGAACGACGCAGACCACGCTGAACCGCGCCGCCGTCCTGGCGATCTTCGTGCCCGCGATCACGTTCCTGACCTTCGGCTCGGGCCTGGGCATCCTCTGGTACGGCGCCCGCCAAGTGCAGGCCGGCGCCATCACGCCGGGCGACCTGATCGTCTTTTTGCTCACGATGGGCATCCTCATCGGCCCGTTCGGCGCTTTTGCCCATCTCTTTTCGCAGATCAAGGAAGTACAGGGCGCCACGCAACGGGTCTTCGAAATCCTCGACCTGAAGCCTGAGGTCGTCGAGCAGCCGGGCGCCGAGCCGTTGCCGCCCATCGTGGGGCGGGTCGTGTTCGACCGCGTCGTGTTCGAGTACTCGCCGGACATCCCGGTGCTGCATGAGATCTCCTTTGAGGCCCAGCCCGGCGAGCTGGTGGCGATGGTCGGCCCAAGCGGGGCCGGCAAGAGCACGATCATCCAGCTGTTGCACCGTTTTTATGATCCGACGAAGGGGCGGATCGAGATCGACGGCCACGACATCCGCACGGTGCAATTGGAGTCGCTGTACCGCCAGATCGGACTCGTCCCCCAGGAAACGCACCTGTTCGGCGGCACCATTCGGGAGAACATTCTCTACGGCCGGCTGACCGCCGGCGAGGAGGAGATGATCGCCGCCGCCCGCGCCGCCAACATTCACCCCTTCATCACGGATCTGCCGGACGGCTACGAGACGATCGTCGGCGAAAAGGGGCTGTTGTTGTCGGCCGGACAGCGGCAGCGGATCGCGATTGCGCGCGCCATTTTAAAAAATCCCCGCCTCCTGCTGCTCGACGAGGCCACCTCCTCGCTGGACAACGAGTCCGAACTGCTGATCCAGGAGGCGCTGGAGCGGTTGATGAAGGGCCGTACCACCTTCGCGATCGCCCACCGCCTCACGACGATTCAGAACGCCCACCGCATCCTGGTCATCGAGAAGGGGCGGCTGGTGGAGCAAGGCACGCACCAAGAGCTGCTTGCCCGCAAGGGGCTCTATCACCATCTCTACACCATGCGGCTGGCCGGCGTGGAGCTTTGACGCGGGGCGTCACCGTGCACTCGCACGCCAAGATCCCATCATGCCGCGTCGCCGGATCGGCCGGGTCGGTGCTGGCATTGGTGCTCGCCCTCGGCTGCACCAGGGCGCCCGCCGGCCAGGGGCCGCCAGTCTTTGAGCCGCCGGCGCAGTATCACGTCGGACTGAATCCGACGTCGATTCTGACAGCCGATCTGAACGGCGACGGCCGGCCGGATCTGATCACAACCAATCTGAACAGCAACAACGTGTCGGTCCTGTTGGGCCAGCCGCCGTCAACCAACCCGCAAACGGGACTGGAGGGCAGCGCCGACCTGTTCAAGGAACACGTGATGTACGATGTGGGGGTGCGGCCGCGCACCGCGGCCCTGGGCGATTTCAACCGGGACGGCCGCCTGGACCTTGCGGTCGCCGACAACCAGAGCGACGACCTGACGATTCTCCTGGGCGACGGCAAGGGGGCATTCCGGCCCGCGGCCACGCTCCCCGCCGGGCGGTCACCCCTGGCGATCGCGGCCGGCGATCTGAACGGCGACGGCACCGATGATCTGGCTGTCGCGCTGCGCTTCGATCACCTGCTCATCTACCTCGGGCATGGGGATGGCACGTTCGAGAAACCGGCTGACTATGATCCCGGCGACACGCCGACCGCGCTGCTGCTGTCCGATCTGAACGGCGACGGGCATCCGGACGTCGTCGTCTCCAACAACGGACCGATGACGAGCAGCGTGACGATTTTCTGGGGGTCCGCCACCGGCGAATTGAAGCTGGGGCCCCGGTACGCGTCGAAGCAACGGCCGATTTTTTCCGCGCTGGGGCGGGTGAACGACGACGCCTATCCGGACTTGGTCGCGGTGATTCCCTTCGCCAACAGTGTGCTGGTCTTTTTCGGCGACGGTCATGGCCCCTTTGCGGAACCGCCGGTTCAGCTCAGCGCCGAGGTGGAGCCGGTTGCCGTCGCGGTGGGCGATTTCAACGGGGACGGCCATGGTGATCTGGCGATCGCCAACTCAGGCGACAGCACCATTTCTGTGCTCCTGGGGAACGGCGCCGGCCATTTCAAGAAACCCCAGATCTATCGCGCGGGCAGCCGGCCGATGGCCATGGTCGCGGTCGATCTGAACGGCGATGGGCTGCCCGACTTGGCGGTCGCCAACAACTCGTCGAACGACGTGTCGGTCCTGATGGCGATCCCGGCCTCTTCCCCCTCCGCTGAGCCGGGGTCGGGGCCGTCAGCGAAGGGCAAGAATCAAGGGGCAGGGGTCAAGGGGAAGGACTAAGCACCACTAGACCCTAACTATCTATCTGTGGGGCCCGTGCGGATGGAGCAAAGAAGTGTCATTGAATTACTTCCCCAAAAGCGCGGCTTTTGGGTTGGCAATGCCCCCACACCCCAAGACCCCGTGCATCTCCCATTGGACGAATTGCGCCCCTGGAATTCTCTATCCGTATTAGCATATTGATCTTCCGTACCTCCCGCGTCCAACTACCAATGGGGGGGGCTTGGGGAGTGGGGGCATTGGAGGACGCAGTATCGATTCCGCACAGGCCCCCACATATCAATGCCGGGGAGATAATGTCTCTCCCCCGCATCCAATCAATGCCGTGCGGACTGGGTTATGGACTGGTTTCCCGCACTTGAAGTCTTTCAATGGCCGTCGCGCGGCCTGTCGATGGATCGACAGTCACCACCGCGCCCTGCAGGATCGCCGGCCCGTCGGCCGCTTCATACCGCGTGGGCATCTGAGTTAGAAATTTCCGGATGGCAGACGCGGGCGTGATTCCGATCACCGACGCCACCGGGCCGGTCATGCCGACATCGGTCAGGTAGGCCGTGCCGTTCGGCAGGATCTCCTCATCGGCGGTCTGCACGTGGGTGTGCGTGCCCAGCACCGCCGTCACCTGGCCGTCCAGATACCAGCCCATCGCGCGCTTCTCCGAGGTCGCCTCTCCGTGCATATCAACGATGATGAGCCGTGTCGTCGCGCGCAGCCACTCCAGCTCGCGCCGGGCGGTCTGAAAGGGGCAGTCGGTCATCGGCATGTAGACGCGGCCCATCAGCTGCAGCACGCCGATCCTAAGCCCCCCCTCCAGCTCGGCGACAAACCGGCCGAGACCCGGCGCCTGCTCGGGATAATTGGCCGGACGCAGGATGCGCCGCTCCTTGGCGAGATAATCGAGCGCCTCCTTCTTGTCCCAGACATGATTGCCCGTCGTCAGCACGTCGATGCCCATGGCGAACAGCTCATCGGCGATCCTGGGCGTGATGCCGAAGCCGCCGGCGGCGTTCTCCGCGTTGCCGATCACCAGATCGATCCGGTGCGCCGCCTTGATCTCCGCCAGCCTGTGGGCGATAATCCGCCGGCCGGGCTCGCCAAAGATATCGCCGATCAGCAGGATGTTGACATGTGCCATCTTATTTGGCGGTCTCGATATAGCGGCTCTCGCGGATCACCGTCACCTTGATCTGGCCGGGATACGTCATCTCCTTTTCAATCCGGTGGGCCAGATCCCTGGCGATGTGCGCCGCCTGCGCGTCCGACAATTCCTCATGGTGCAGAATCACGCGCACCTCACGGCCGGCGCGAATCGCGTAGGCCTTGTCCACGCCGGTGTAGGAGGTCGCCAGCCCTTCCAGCTGCTGCAGCCGCTTGATGTAGGCGGCGTGCTGCTCACGTCGGGCGCCCGGCCGGGCCGCCGACAGCCCTTCCGCAATCGCCACCAGCGCCGCCTCGGGGCAGATGAATTCGATATCGCCGTGGTGAGCCGCGATGGCATTGACCACCTTGGACGACTCCCCGTAGCGACGGGCCAGTTCGGCTCCGAGATTCGGGTGCGTGCCCTCCTCCTCGTGGCTGAGCGACTTGCCGATATCGTGCAGCAGCGCCCCCCGGCGGGCCAGCTTGACGTCCAGCCCCAGTTCATGGGCCATCATACCGCACAGGTAAGCCGCCTCCCGGGCATGAAACAGGTTGTTCTGACCGTAACTGGTCCGAAATCGCAACCGGCCCAGCGTTTTGACCAGCTCCGGGTGCAGACCCTGGATGCTCAATTCCAGCAGCACCTTTTCCGCCTCCGAGACCATGTACTCATCCATCTCCTTTTTCACTTTCTCCACGACCTCTTCGATGCGGGGCGGATGGATGCGGCCGTCGGCCATCAAGCGCTCCAACGCCACGCGCGCGATCTCCCGTCGCAAGGGATCGAACCCGGAGATCACGACCGCCTCCGGCGTGTCATCCACGATGACGTCCACGCCCGTGGCCGCTTCGAGGGCCCTGATGTTGCGGCCCTCCTTGCCGATGATCCGGCCCTTCATTTCGTCGCTGGGCAGCTGCACCACCGAGATCGTCGCTTCCGCCACGCAGTCGCCGGTCACCCGCTGCATGGCGTCGACGATCAGTTCGCGCGCCCGTCGCTCGGCCGCCTCCTTCGTCTCCGCCTCGATCTGGCGGAGGCGCTTCGCCGCCTCGATCTTCGCCGCTTCTTCCATCAGTGCGGTCAGCCGCGCGGTCGCCTCCTCGGCGCTCAAACCGGCGGTCCGCTCCAGTATCCGCTGTTGCTCCTTGACCAGATCACTATAGCGGCCTTCCTTCTCAACCGCGCTTTTCTCCCGGTCGATCACCGCCCGCTCGCGGTGATGCAGCTCCGATTCGCGGCGATCGGCGGTCGTGATCCGGCGCTCGAGCTGCGTTTCCCGCTGCTGGAGCCGCAGCTCCCGATCGGCGACCTCGGCCCGCCGCTGAACCACCGCGGCCTCGGCCGATGTCTGCGCCTCCAATAACAATTCCTTCGCGGCCAGCTCCGCGTCCTTGCGGCAGACGGCCGCATCGCGGGCCGCGTCGTCCACCAGCCGCCGGGCCTGCTGCCGCGCATCGGTCATCATCTGCTGGTCCCGCCTCCGTCTCCAGAATGCCGCCAGCCAACCCACGGCGGCGCCGGCGAGCACTCCCAACACTCCGACCATCCATGGCGTCATGTGTCGCTCCTTCGCGTGTCAGTCACGCGGTCCGCCGCTCCGTCACGGTGAACGGCGAGCACCGACCAGGCGCGCTCGCGCGGTCCGGGCCGTGTCGTTGCGCGGCAGAAACGAGAATTACACGGTAGGGTTTGGTCAAGGCGTCCGGCAACGCGCCGGACGGGGAAGATCAGCGGGGACGATTATCGGAATGACGCAGACAAGTCGGGCGTGATGACGGTCGAACGGCTCGTTTCAGGTCGGCCTCCCGCGCCCGCGCGAACAGCCACCCCGCACCGGGCCGCAGTACCATCGCACCGTCAGAACAGCGACACGACGGCGAGACGACCGCCACGGGGGCCTGCCATTCGTCGACACACACAGGAGGCGCCGCCCCGTTGCGCCAGGAGCGCACGCCGCAGAAACACCGTTCACAGAAGCCATTCATCTCGCTCGAAACTGCCCACATTCTTCATCGCGCCCGCACGGCGCAGACTCACAATTCCACCCGATCTGCGCTGATCAGATCCCATCCAACGACCGCCGACCCGTTTCCAACCGAAACCGTGTCCAGACCAACTCATCGAACCGTTCCCCATGCCGGGCGCCATCACTCCTCACCCCCCCCGAAATTGATCGGCGCACGGGGCCGGTTTCCAACATAGCACGTCTTTTCCACCCTAGCAAAGGCCCGGAAAAAATGCAAGCGAACGCCTCGTCATAGAAGGGTGCACAGACCGCGCCCGTCGCCCGGCCGAGGCGTCGAGCAGCGATGGTGACGGGGCGGGTCGTGAACAGATCCAAGGAGTCTGACTGCCCGGAATCCGGAGGCGTCCCATTCCGCCCCAGGCGGATCCGTGTCGAGGGGAACGCGCAGCAGGCGGACGTCTTCCGCCGCCGGCTACTGGAGCTGCAGATCGTCAAACTCCTCTTCGATGCTCTCGATCAAATCTCTCGTTTTCCGGCCGATCTGACGGATGGCCATCTGATGCTGGTGCTGCTCGTCGGTCAGCCGACGGAACTCATGCGCAATGTTGATGGCCGACAGCACCGCCAGCCGGCGCAGATCGTTCGTTTTCGTTTTTGCCGCCACCTCGCGCATCTTCTTGTCGACGTAACGCGCCAGTTCCTGCACGTAGGATTCGTCAGCGTCCCCGAGCAGGGTGTACTGCTGGCCGAAAATTTCGACAACGACCGGTTTCTGTGTCTTCATGGTCGCACCTCCTCCGCCCGCTGCGCCACCGTGCCAAGCAGCTGCCCCATTTCCGTCAGCAGCTCGACGAGCTGCACGCTCCAGGTCTCCGCGGCCGGATGTTCAATCACGAGCACACCGTCCCCCTGAGCGCCCAAGGCGAAGGGGAGATAGAGCAGTTTCTGCGGCTCCTGCACGAGCAAGAGCGGCTCTAGAGAGGCCGCCGTCAACATGACCGTGCCCCGCCAGGGATGCTCCGCCGGTTCCCACGACGCCTGCGAGGCCGGCATTGACGCGGAGGCCACCCAGCCGCTCGCACGCGGACCGCGGCAGTAGAGGCGGCAGGACGCCGCGGAGAGGTGGTTGGCGATCAGCGCCACCCCCTGCCGGCACGCTTCGCCGGCCGGCAGCTCCCGCCCGATAATCTCCTTGGTGCCGCGCCGAAGCTGATCGCGCAGTCCCGATTCACGGGCCCATTCCATCTGCATCCCCCGGCACAACAGTCCCGCCAGGCGAATCGCCAGCCACGACAGCGCGAACTCCGACCGGTCCCGTGCCGCCCCGCACACCCCGCGCTGAGAAGACGGCCCGGCCAGGACGATGGCGCCCACCGGCCGTTCATCCAGCGCCAACGGCACAGCGGTCAGGGTCTCACCGTACCCGGTTGTTTCCCCGCCGGCATACTGCACGATCCGATGGCCGTCAACGGCCTGCCGTGCAAGCCCCAGATGAAGCAACCGCTCCCCCTCGGACTGCGAGGGCCCCCCGGCCTGCTCAAGCTGCAGCCGCCGCCCCCAGCCGCGATAGACAAAGAGCGATCCCTTCGACGCGCCGCAGATCCACTGCATCCACCAGGTGAGGCGCTCCAGCAGCACCGGCCAGGAGGCCGAGCCCAGATACCGTTCAAGAAACGACTCCACCTGCTCGATGCCATCGCCCACCGGACCCGCTTCCTCATCCGGACCCTCATCCGCCTGCCGGCTCTGGGAGATCACGATATCGTGCAACCGCCGGCAGAGCTCCACATCATCGGGCAGCAGGAGGGGAATGGTAGCGGGCAGCAGGGCACGCACGCGCCCGACCAGCCCCGCGTCTTCGGTCGTGGCGATCACCAGATCGGGCGGAGGCGCCATGGGATTCATGGTGTCGGCCGAGTCGCTGATGACTGGCGGGCCCCCGGATCCCGCCCAGCGGAATCCCAGAGTTTCGACCTGATGGATCAGCGCCTGCCGGTCCGGCTCGATCACCAGCGGCACGCGCGTCGACGAGTCCGCGCTCAGCCAGGAGAGCAGTTGCAGCCCCGGTTCGCCGCCGCCGATCAGCACCACCTTCATATGGATGTCCGTTCGCCGGCATCGTCCGGCGCCTCGCGTCGCGCGAGCAGTCCGCTCTCCACCAGATCATTGATCACCGCCCTCGCCCGCACGGTCAGCGACTCCGGCGCCGCTCCGCGCGCGCCGTTCGACACTGTACCGGAGGTCATCATCCGTTCAATGGCATCACGCAGCCGTTCGAATGGAAAGGGGCGGACCAGCAGGTCAATCGGACCGTGCTCCCCCCGTTGCAGTGTGAGGGGCAGGACGGGTTCATCGGTCAAAAACAGGATGGGCGTGGCCGCCACGGCCGCCACCGCGTGCAGACGGCTCGACAGTTCCAGGCCGTGGCCGTGCCCCAGCAACCACTCCGAGATCAGCAGACCGGGCCGTCTCACAATGGCGGCCACGATCGCCTCGTCAATGCTCGAAGCGGTCTCAACCCGGTAGCCGTGCTCGCGCAATCGATGGGCGTACAGTTGCTGAAGTTTGGGATGGTCGGCCAGAATGACGAGTTGTGCGGATGCGCCCACTGCCCTCACGCGCAAAAATTACATTTGCGCCACTATACAATGCGGCCGGATGAGAGTCAAGAGACGGAAGCCGGGCGAGTGAACGCACCGTCAAATCACATTCACGTTCACGCCGTTCAGCACGTAGGTGAAGCTGATGGTCAGATCCCATTCCGAACGGTGCCAGCTGAGGGGCAACGGCGGATACGGCGCCAGCCGCTTCACCACCCGAAGCGCCTCCCCGTCGAGCAGCGAATAGCCGGAGCTCTGCATCAACTCCGTCGCCGCCAACGTGCCGTCCTTCATAATCACGATTTTAATCACCGTCTGCCCTTCTTGGCCGCGCTCCCCGGCCTCCCTGGGATATTTCCAGATCATCTCCAGCGTCCGGGCGATTTGGGCGATATAGGAGAGATATTGCAGATCCTCCGTATTGACCTGGTAGGGCTCCTTCGATTTCGGCTGGTCGCTGAACAGCTTGGCCACTTCCTGGTTGATCTCATCCTTGGTGACAAACGGCAGCCCCGGAATGCTGCCCGCGGAGGGCGGCATGGGCGCATGATCCGCAGCCGACCCTGAGGAGGATTCATGGCCGGCCGCTGGCGGCAGCGTGAACGGGGGAAGGCCCACGTCGCCGGTCGCGTGATCCACGCCGCGGTCCGGCACGGCGGTGTCGGTGCGCGAGGAGGGGGCCAGCGGTCTGACCGTCGGCGCCGGCGCCAGACGGCTGAACGGCGCGGGTAGAAGATTTTTAGGCTTCGGCGGCAGGTGTGTGGTCGGGCCAATCGGAAGCTCCTTGACCACATCGGGATCAAGCAATGTCACGGTCATCGGGGGCGACACGGTTTCATGATGGGCGTGGAACAATTCCGGCGCCCCTTTGATCAGCAGCAGCGCCAGCAGCAAATGCAGCAGGACCGAGCCGGCCACAAACCGGGCGCGCAAGCGCCGGCTCTGCTCCTCCCACCAGAGGGTATTCCACCCTGTTGGATCTATCGCACCGGTCATGTTTATCATTATATTCCCTCATCAGGAAAAGGGTCAATTGTATGTGGGGGAGGGCATTGAAATGGGGGCCCGTGCGGGAGCGAAGATCGTCCTCCGATGCCCCCAGCCCCGCTCTCCGTCTATTATAGTCAGGGGGAGACGCTATCTCCCCCTGACTACCCCCATTGGTTGTTGGATGCAAGAGGTACACAGAGCGATACGCTGGTTCCCAGCGCGGTGTGTAAATCCGATGGGGGTCATTAGGGGGAGGAAGCGGAACCTCCCCCTGATTATAATGCCGAGACGCTATCTCCCCCCGCCGCCCGTCTATTGTATTCGGGGGGAGACGCTATCTCCCCCCGACCCCCCCATTGGTTGTTGGACTCGGGAGGTACGATAGAGCGATACGCTGGCGTCGCGCTGAGAAGCAGACCTGCACAATTGCACCCCCGTCGATTGCTGTGATAGCGTACCGTCATGGCAACAGGACTGATCAATCTCGCCGCCCTGACCAAGGCGGAGCTGCAGGCATTGACCGCCCGGTGGGGCTGGACGCGCTACCGGGCCGCCCAACTCTGGGAGTGGCTCTATCGCCGCCGTGCCGCCACGTTCGACGTGATGACCAATCTGAGCGTCGAAATGCGGTCCGAGCTGGTGCGGCGCGCCTGCGTGCGCTGGCCGTCCGTCGTCGAGCGGCGGGTGGCGTCCGACGGCACGCGCAAGCTCCTGATCGAACTGGAGGACGGCCGCCGGATCGAATCGGTGCTGATCCCCGATGAACACCGCCTGACGTTGTGTCTGTCCACCCAGGTCGGTTGCACGCTCGATTGCGGCTTCTGCCTGACCGGGACGATGGGATTGAGCCGCAATCTGAAAGCGCATGAGATCGTCGGGCAGTGGGTCGCCGCGCAACAGGAGCTAGAACCTCGCCCGGACGACCTGCCGGCGCGCGTGACGAACTTGGTGTTTATGGGCATGGGCGAGCCATTAGCCAATCTGGCCCAACTGGCCGACGCCCTCACGCGCCTGACCGATCCGCACGGCATCGCCGTTCCGCCGCGGCGGATCACCGTCTCGACCGCCGGTCTGGCGCCGCAGATCGCCGAACTGGGCCGCCTGGCCCCCGCAGTCAACCTGGCCGTCTCGCTGAACGCGGCGGACGACGCGACGCGGGCCAGAATCATGCCGCTGGCATCCCGCTATTCGCTTGACGACGTGATGGCTGCCTGCCGGGCCTATCCGCTCGGGCCGCGCCGCTTCATCACATTTGAATATGTGCTGCTGGACCGGGTCAATGACACGGATGACGATGCCCGCCGGCTGGCCGCCCTGCTGCGCGGCCTGCGGGCCAAAGTCAATCTCATTCCCTGGAATCCCTTCCCCGGCGCGCCGTTCCGTCGCCCGTCCGACGACCGAGTCGCCCGTTTTCAACGGATCCTGCTCGACCGCCACCTGCCCACCTACGTCCGCAAGAGCAAGGGTCTGGAGATCCTCGCCGCGTGCGGACAGTTGCACAGCGACGCGAACCGGGCCCCCGAACGGCCGCCGATGCCGCTCGCCGTCTCCTGACCGGCCGGCATTTTGTTGACATCACTTTTTTCCATCTGCTACGATGGCCCTCGTTTGATGACACCCGTCATGCCACGCGCGTCCGCGCCTCTGCTCGTCCTCGCGCTCTGCTGCGTCCTGCTGCTGCCGGCCACGGCGTCCGCCGCCGAGCCGTTCTACGCCAAGCTTGAGAACGGCTTGACCGTCTACATCCTGGAGGAGCATAAAGCTCCGGTCGTCACCGTCCAGGTCTGGTACCACGTCGGCGGCCGGAACGAGCTCAGCGGACGGACCGGCCTGGCCCACCTGCTCGAGCACATGATGTTCAAAGGGACGACCAAATACGGCAAGGGGGAATATTCCCGGTTGATCGCCAAAAACGGCGGCACGGAAAACGCCTTCACGGCCAATGACGAAACGGTCTATTTCAGCACCCTGTCCAGCGGCAAGGTGGCGCTGGCGCTGGAGCTGGAGGCCGATCGGATGTCAAACCTGCTTCTCGACCCGAAGGAGGTCGCGCTCGAACGCAACGTCGTCAAAGAGGAGCGCCGGATGCGCACCGACGACGACCCCCAGTCCCTGCTGGTCGAATCGGACTATGCCATGGCCTTTCCGGCCCATCCCTACGGCCGGCCGGTCATCGGCTGGATGGACGACATCAGCCGCCTGACGCGCGACGATCTCGCCGCATTTTATCATCGGTACTACGCCCCCAATAATGCGACCCTGGTGGTGGTGGGGAACGTGACGCCCAAAGAGATCATGCCGGTCATCCAACGGACGTTCGGCGCCATTCCGGCCCGGCCGTTCACCTACGACCCGATCACCCCGGAGCAGCCGCAATACGGCGAGCGGCGCTTCATCCTGAAGCGGGAGGCGCAACTGCCCGTCGTCTTCATGGGCTACCACGTGCCCAATTACAGCAGCGCCGACGCCGACGCGCTGGAAGTGCTCGGCACGATTCTTTCATCGGGGAAAAGCTCCCGGCTGTACCAGGACCTCGTCTACACGCAACGGATCGCCTTGAGCGCCGACGGCGGCTATGAACCGTTGACGATCGACGGCGACCTGTTCTATTTCTACGCCATGGCCCAGCCGGGCCACACCCACGAGGAGCTGGAGGCCGCGCTCGACAAGGAAATCGAACGGCTGCAGAACGAGCCGGTGACCGACCGCGAACTGCAGAAGGCGAAAAACGGCCTCCTCGCCGGCTATATCTTCGGCCAGGATTCGAACTTCTTCCGCGCCATGCAGATCGGCCAGACCATCAACGTCGGCGCGGGCGTCAAGTACATTGACACCTACACGTCGCGCATCCAGGCCGTCACCAAGGAGCAGGTCCGGCAGGCCGCCAAACGCTTCCTGCTCAAGGACCACCGGACAGTCGGCTATCTGGTGCCGCTGCAGCCGCCGGCCGATTCCGGCTCCCCATCGACCGTTCCGGCGCCCCAGAAGGCCCAGCCGCCGTCATGACCGCGTCCCCCGCCCCTCCCCGCTGCAGACACGGTCGCGCGCGCCTTGGCGGCGTCGCGGCGTGGGCCGTCGCCGTCGGGTTCCTCTTCCTGTCCGTCGTCCCCGCGGCCGGGGCCGCCCCGATCAAACCCGTCCGCTGGGTCACCAAACCGGGCGTGGTCGTGCTCTTCCTTGAGAACCACTCGTTGCCCACGGTCTACCTGCAGCTGCTGATCAAGGCCGGGGGTGCGCTCGACCCGAAAGGGCGGGAAGGCACGGCCAATCTGGTCGCCTCGTTGCTCGACGAGGGCACCACCACGCGCACCTCGCAGCAGATCGCGGAGGCGGTCGATTTCATCGGCGCCTCGCTGTCGGCCGGCGCCGGCCCCGACTCCAGCTCGCTCTCGTTGAGCGTGCTGAAAAAGGATCTCCCGACGGGCATGGTATTGTTCAGCGACGAGCTGCTGCACCCCACCTTTCCCGAGGAGGAATTGAAGCGGGTGCGCCAGCAGATCATCGGCGGCCTGATCGCCGAAGAAGACGAGCCCGAGGTGGTGGCCCACAAGGCGTGGCAGGAGCTCGTCTACGGCACGCAGCCCTATCATCATCCGATCTCCGGCTATCGCGACTCGCTGCCCTCGATCACCCGCCAGGAGCTGGTCGATTTCCACCACCGTTATTATCAGCCGCGGCTGGCGATCCTGGCCGTGGTCGGCGACCTGACCCGGAAGGAGACAGAGCAACTGATCAAAAAGTATCTGGGTAGCTGGAAGAACACGGACGGGGAGGAGGTGCCCGTGATCCCCGCGCCGAAGCCGACACCGCCGGACACCAAGCTGATCGACAAGGAGCTGACCCAGGCCACCATCGTGCTCGGCCATCTCGGCATTGCCCGCAACAATCCCGATTATTACGCCGTCACGGTGATGAATTACATTCTGGGCGGAGGCGGCTTCTCCTCGCGCATGATGAAGCAGATCCGGGACGACGACGGGCTGGTCTATGGGGTGGGCAGCTCGTTCAACGCCATGAAAGCGGGCGGCAGTTTCGCCGTCGTCATGCAGACGAAAAACGCCACGGCCAACCGGGCGATCGAGGAGGCCAAAACGGTCATCCGCAAGTACCAGGCCGACGGCGCCACGCAGCAGGAGCTGGACGAGGCCAAGGACTTCCTGATCGGCAGCTTCCCGCTGAAAATGGACACCAACGCAAAACTGGTCGGGCTGCTGACCGCGCTGGAATTCTACAACCTCGGCCTGGGCTATTTGAACGACTACCCGAAAAAGATCGCCGCCGTCACCCTGGCCGATATCAAACGGGTCGCCGACCGCTACATCCACCCGGACCGGATGACGCTGGTCGTCGTCGCCAAACTCTCGGCCGCCAAGATCGCCCCGCCCGCTGCGCAGGGGCCGGCGAATCCATCACCCCCTCCCACGGCGAAGCCGTGAACGCCCCCACGCCCCCGGCGCCGGACGCTCCGGCCTTCCGCCGGCTGCAGACGCTGGTGCGGGAGCTGGACTCGGCGCTCGTCGCCTTCTCGGGCGGCGTCGACAGCACGCTGTTGTTGCGGGTCGCCCACGACCTGCTGGGCGCTCGGGCCGCCGCCGCCACCGCCACCTCACCCACCTACCCGGCCGCGCAGTTGGCGCGCGCCGCGTCGCTGGCCGCCGGGATCGGGAGCCGGCACATTGTGATCGCCTCCCGCCAGATGGAGCGGACGCCGTTCGTCGACAATGACCGCACCCGCTGCTTCCATTGCAAGGACGAACTCTATGAGCAACTGGCGCGCGTGGCGGCCGACGAAGGATTTGCCGTCGTGATCGACGGCACCAATGCGGACGACCTGGGCGACGTGCGGCCGGGCATCGCCGCCGCGCGCCGCTGGGGCGTCAGAAGTCCCCTGGCGGATGCGGGATTGACCAAGGCCGACGTCCGCGCGTTGAGCCGGTCGCTCCGGCTGCCCACCTGGGATCAGCCCGCGTCCCCCTGCCTCTCCTCCCGCTTTCCCTACGGCACGACCATCACCGAAGCGCGGCTGCGCCAAGTGGAACACGCCGAAGCGAGACTGCTCGCCCACGGCTTTCGGGAAGTGCGCGTCCGGTATCACGGCGAGATCGCCCGGATCGAAGTGGCCGGGGAGGAATGGGCCCGTTTCGCCGATGACCATGCCCTGCGCCTCCGGATCGCCGAGGAGCTTCGCGCTGCCGGCTTCCGGTACGTGACGGTTGATCTGGAGGGCTACCGGCAGGGAGAGTTCAATGCGCGATGACGCCTGGCCCCCGGCCGGGCTCCGGCTCAGGACGCTGACCGTCGCCATCTTCCTTGCGCTTCCGGCTCCATCGCTGCTCGCCGCGCCGCCCCCGCCGCCGGCTCAGCCGCCGCACGCCGCTCAACCGGAAACACCGTCCGCTCCGTCGGCTGCGCTGCCGAGCTATCCCGACATCAGCAGCCAATTCGACTCGGTGACGATCCTGAACACCATCGCGCAGAATTTCACCGGCACGCTCAAGCGGCACGGACGGAAAATTTTTCTCGACGAGAAATCGGCATCCGACGATCCGGTCAGCTACAACGAATATTTCGTCTACGATCTGGACCACAACAGGCTCTTCCGGTTCCTGCGGGATGAACAGGTCTACTTTGAAACGACGCTGTCGCTGGATCAGCGGGTCGAGGCGATCCGCAAAGGCTGGGTCCCGGCCGAAGGCGCGTTCGTGTTCAACAAGGTCAAGGTGATGCTGTCATCCACGGACACGCCCCTGCGGCCCGACATCGTGGACAATCGGCCGGTCGAACTGAATCTCAGGGAGGTGACCGCCGAGATTCCGGCGATCGGGACGGTGCCGGCCCGAACCGCCAAATATTATTCGTTCGTCTGGATCGACCCGGCCCTCAAACTGCCGGTCAAGATCTCCTACGCGGTCAACTCCATCCACCAGATCGTGGAGTACCATCAGATCAAGGAGGAGACACTGGATCCGGCGCTGTTCGACATTCCGAAGGGGTACGTCGACCTGACGCCCTACTGACCCGGCCTATCGCCGCTGAGCCCACTCCGACTGCGCGGCCGTCAGGGCCTCTTCAATCAATCGCCGGTCGTCCTCGGCCGTGAGCCGGCGCGCCAGAATCCGCTCCGCCACCGCCAGGACCAACCCGATCGTCTCGGCCCGCAATTCATCGCGCAGCCGGACCGATTCACGCGTCATCTCGTCCTGCGCGTTGCGGATCATCGACGCCGCCTGCTGCTCGGCCCGCTTCAGGCTCTCATCGGCCTGGCGTTGCGCCTGCTGCCGGGCTTCCTCAAGAATCGCCTGCGCTTCGCTCTGAGCCCGCTTGAGCCGCTGCTCATAGTCGGCCAGCCTCGCCTCCGCCTCCCGCCGGGCCTGCTCCGCCCGGTCCAGATCCTGCTTGATGCGCCGCTCGCGCTCCTCGAGCAGCTCAAGAATGGGGGGCAGGCCGAACTTGTAGAGAATGACCAGAAGAATGACGAAGGAGACCACCGACCAAAAAACCAGCGAGGAAAAGAACGACGTATCAAATTGCGGCATGCCCGTGCTCCCTTCTCAGTTCAGTAAATCATACTCATGGCGAGGTGAAGCCGCCGCATCTAATCAAATTGATCCAATATTAGTCAAGCCACGCGCCGAAGGCAGAACCCCTCCTGCGCGAATCGATTGATTTGGACGCAACGTTCCCTTGCGAACTCCGTTCAGGCAAAGGGGCGACCGGAGGCGGTAAGAAGGCCGTCTGAAAGGCTGCCGCCTCAATGGCGTTGATCATCGTGGCGGCCTGTAAGCGAGGCGGGCGAGAACCGGAATCGCAGCCCGCCGTGCCGACGAACCGCCACCGGTTGCCCCTGCTAGTCACTCACTCCATGCTTCATCGATCAGTTGTGCCACGTGCCTGACCTCGGTTCGCCCCTTGAGCCCCGTGGCCAACTGCATCATGCAGGCGGGGCAGCTCGTCGCCACGACCGTCGCCCCGCTTCGTTCCACCGCCTCGGCTTTGCGCGCGAAGATCCGCCGGGCCATCGAGGCCTGTTTGACCAGAAAGGTGCCGGCCCCGCCCGCGCACCGGTCGGCGTCGGCCATCTCCACGTAGCGTGCGCCCGGCACCTGCTGGAGCAGCCGGCGCGGCGGCCCGCTCACGCCGGCCGCCCGCAAATGGCAGGAGGAGTGGTACGTGATCACGCGCTCCGTCTTCCCGGAAGAGGCAGGCTGAGCCGTCAGCGGCAACGGCCCCTGCCGCGCCTGGTAGTCCGCGAGATATTCGCTGATGTGGCGGACCCGCCGGCTTAATTCGGCCGCGCGTGCGCGCCACGATGGCTCGTCAAACACGCCGGCATAATCTTTGAGCTTGAACGTGCAGGAGGCGCAGCCGGTCACCACCGTGTCGAAGCGCAGGAGCGAGTCGAGATTTTCCCGCGCGTAGCGCCGCACCAGCTCCCGGTGGCCGTAGGTTTCGATCGGCGTGCCGGAGCAGCGCTGCCGCGGCAGGACGACCGTCGCGCCCGTCTTCCGCAGCAGACGGATCACCGCGTCGCCCACCCCGTCCTGAAAATAGTTCGCCGCACAGCCGTGAAAATAAGCGATCGAGCCCCGGCCGGACGCGGCCCCGCCCTCTTCGGTCAGCGGCCGGTGCCGTTCGCGCAGCAGGCGCCGGGCGAAGCGCGGCAGCGCGATCTCCGGCGAGAGCCTGGCCTCGGGCCCCAACCCCCGCAGCCACGGCCGCGTGACCAGATCGATCAGCCGCCGTCCGGCAGGATAATCCCAGAGCGGCTGGCTCCAGCCGAGCAGCTTGACCGCCGGCTCGAACAGTCCGGGATGATCCAGCCACCAAAAGATCCGGCCGGCGGTCCGGTTCGGCCGCTCGGACCGCCGTTCCAGCACCGCCTCCGACACATCGATGCCGGCCGGGCAGACGGTCCGGCACGATTTGCAATTCAGGCAGGCCTCCACCACGCGCGACGACGCCTCATAGCTGTAGTCCGGCGACGTCAGAATGCGGTACCAGCCGCGCGCCGCGTTCGATTCCTCCCGTTCGACGTCATAGACCGGACAGACCGCGTTGCACTTGCCGCAGGAGGCGCAGGGCGTCGTCAGCCGTTCGCGATCGAGATGGGCCGTCAACGGCACGTCGCTCAGTTTCACGCCGGGGTTGAGCAGGCCGGCCGGATCGATCAGCCGTTTGACCTCCTCGAACAGCCGGTAGAGCGCGTCGCCGTAGTAGGCGCGGACGAAGCCGGCCCGCACCCGGCCGTCGCCGTGCTCGCCGCAGATCGACCCGCCGAACCGTTCGATGACCGTCGAGTGGATCTCCCGCGCCATCGCCGCCATCGTCTCCACGTCAGCCGGATCGTTCAGATCCAGGAGCGGGTTCAGATGGGCGTTGCCGTTGCCGATGTGGCCGTAGACCGCCACCGCCACGCCGCGCCCGGCGAAGAGCCGGCGCAGATAGTCGATCAATTCCGGCAGCCGGTCGGCCGTCACCACGACGTCGTCCGCAAAGTTGATCGGCTTCTTCTTCGCGTCGTAGCGGTAGAGCGTCGGGTAGATCGCCTTGCGCGCCGCCCACAAATCGGCCTGCGCCTGCGGCTCGGTCGCGATCCGCGGCGGCTCGCTCATCCGGTACCGCCCGCTCATGCCCGCCAGCGCGGACTCACGCGACGCCGGATCGCCCTCGTCAAATTCGGCCAGCAGCATCGCCTGCGAGGAGGCGGGAATCCGGTAGGCCGTCCGGCCGATCAGATCGAGCGTGTAGCCGTCCAGCATTTCCAGCGCGGAGGGCGCGAGCGAGAGCAGCTCGTTCACCGCATGGCCCACCTCGTCCATCCGCTCGAAGAAGAGGAGCGCCGTGACCGTCTGCGCCGGCCGGGGGACGAGCGCAAGCGTCGCCTCCAGCGTCACGCCCAGCGTCCCCTCGCTGCCGATGAAGAGCTGGTGCAGATCGAGCCGGCCCGCATCCAGTCCGTCGGACAGCGCGAAGAGGTTGTAGCCGCTGGAATTCTTGCTGACCGTCGGCCGTCTGGCGACGATGTCGGCGCGGTGTTCCCGGACCAGACAAATCAGCTCGGCCACCCATGGCTGGGCCTTCATCAACCGGGCCAGATCGGGCTCGTCGAGCCGGTAGCTCCGGGCGGTGAACTGGCTGCCGTCGGCCAGCATGACGACGATTGAAATCAGATTGTCCTTGACCGCGCCGTATTTGAGCGTGTGGGGTCCGGCCGAATTGTTCGCGATCATCCCGCCGAGCTTGCACATCTCGCCGCTGGAGGGATCGGGAGCGAAGAGCAGGCCGGAGGCGGCCAGCTGCCGGTTGAGCTCCGCGTAGACGATTCCCGGCTCGACCCGCACCAGCCGCCGGCCGGCGTCGACCTCGAGGAGCCGTCGCATCCGGGAAAAATCGAGGATGATTCCCTCTCCGATCGCGCTGCCGGTCAAATTGGTGCCGCCGCTGCGCGCGGTGATCGGAGCGCCCCGCTCGCGCGCCACCGCCAGCGCGGCGGCGACGTCGTCGGCCGATTCGGCCAGCACAACCGCCCGGGGCGTCAGCGTGTAGATGCTCGCGTCGGCCGAATAGGCCCGCCTCGCCGGCTGGTCGGACAGGACCTTCTTCGCCCCAAGCCGGGAGCGGAGTGCATCAATCAATTCCTGGTCGGCGGAAGTTGTGTGGGGCCGGGGCGGGGAGAGAGGGTCGGTCACCTTGCGGCCATTATAGCAGCCGGTCTGCCGTCGCTCAACGCGTTCCGCCGCGCCGGGCAGCCTCCCCAGACCCCCTGTTGACTTGTCCGCGTCATTTTAATTACCCTTCAATCAAGGGGGAGAAAAGGAGCACGGCGATGAAACGAGTCATTAGATGGCCAAGCGTTGTGGCAGGGACGCTGTTGTTCACACTCTGGGGCTGCGGCAGCAGCGGAAGCGGAGGGATGACTGCGGCGGGGGGCACGGGAACCCTGCAGGTCTCCATGACCGACGCCGCCCCCTGCGGCTTTGATCAAGTGAACGTGACCGTCTCGAGCATCCGCGTGCATCAAAGCGCCACGGCCAACTCAAACAATCCCGGCTGGAGCGACATCACGCTGACGCCGCCGAAAAAGATCAATCTGACGGCCCTGATGAACGGCACGTTGGACGAGCTCGGTCAAACCCCGTTGCCGGCCGGTCATTATACCCAGCTCCGGCTGGTGCTGGCCCCCAACAGTCCGGCCGAACCGCTGAACAATTCCGTTGTACCGGCCGGGAGCGAAACGGAGATCCCCCTCAAAACCCCCAGCGCAGCACAGAGCGGCCTGAAACTCATTCATCAATTCACCGTGGCCGACGGATCGCTGGTGGACCTGGTACTCGATTTTGACGCCTGCCGCTCAATCGTCACGACGGGCAACGGGGGGTATCTCCTCAAGCCGGTCATCAGAGTGATTCCGACCGTCGTCAGTGGCGAGATCACCGGCTCTGTCGACCCGGCGATTGCCGGCTCGAATCCGATGGTCTACGCCGAACTCGGCGGACAGGTGGTCAAATCGACCATTCCAAACCAGGACGGAAGCTTCATCCTGTCGCCTCTGCAACAAAGCTCCGCCGTCGGTAATTACGACGTGGTGATCACGGCCGACAATCACGCGACGGCGGCGATCCACTCGGTCCCCGTCACGGCCCAGGGCGATTCCATAGTGAGCACCAGCGGCGCGCCGATTCAGTTGGTCGCGTCGGCTACACACTCCGTGAGCGGCACGGTCACGCCAGTGAACGCGGAGGCCACGGTTCGCGCCACACAAACCTTCGCATCGGGCCCCACCATTGAGGTGCGGTCGGTGACGGCCACTCTCTCGGACGGCACCTATTTAATGACCCTCCCGACGGGTGATCCGCTGCTGGGCGATTTCGGCGACGGGACGCTGCCGGTCACGCTGGCCGCCGATTCCACGATTGCCGGACACTATCTGCTGGAGGCATCGGCGGACGGCTATCAGACCCAGAGCACCCCGATCGATCTCACCGCCGGCGACCTGACCGATCAGGACTTTGCCCTGACGCCGTAACCGCGCATTCCTCATCAACAAGAAGACCCCGGGTTCACAAACCCGGGGTCTTTTTTTGTGGGATCGGCTCGCTGAACAGGCAAGCGCCCGCGATATGGAGCATCGTGGCTCGAACACCCCGCGGTGGTTGACCATCATTTTGTCTTAATACGTCCGCCGGTGGAAAATGACGTTCTGGATGATGTAGTGTTGAAGCGCCCCGCACTCTCCGCTTTTGCGGAGGCGGGGACTGCGTTCGCGCTCCGGGCTCGACAGGCGCCACGGCCCAATCCCGTTCCCATTGTGGCGCGCAATGATCGGCGCCGGCGAAACCGGAGACCATCGTCCATCGAGGCATGAGGTACGGGAAAAAGGAGGCGCGAATGGGGCCGACCAAATTGGTGATCAAGGAAAACACGCTGTATGACGCGATGACCGGGAAAGTGGTGCACGGGGGATTTTCGACCAGACAGGAGATGGACACGTATGCCGCGCACCATTACTTGGCGCTGCCGGTTGTTGATCACGTCGGACGGCCGTGGGAAGTCGCCGGCCGGCCGGTCTATTGCCTGCACGGGACGAGCTACGAGACGCTCGACGGAGAGGTCATTCATGCGGTCCGGTGCCCGGACTGCGGGGGAATGGCCATTCGAATGGACGAGCCGACAGTGCAGGCGGAGTGCCTCCGCTGCACCCAATGCGGGCATGAATTCGATGCCCGGCTCGAGATGATGGAAAGTTGAGGATGCCCATGCCGAAGATGCGGGAGGTGTGCGATGAGTCGCAACGTTGAGAAAGAGCGGGTACACCTGATCGAATCCATCGATGAGGTCAGCGGGGAGATGGACCGGGCCGCCGAAGAGGGGGCCACACTGGAGGATATCGAAGGGGCCAAAACGCTGGCGGCCGAGCTCATCGACCGATATGAAGGCGTGTTGAAGCAGCTCAGCCCGGCAGAGCAAGGGGAAATGCGGCAACAGATCGATGCCTTCCTCGAGCAGATCAAAGATAAGCTCAGCCAGCTGAAGGAGGCGCCGGAATAGCACTCCACTCCCTGGGGACAGC
>DATJYI010000125.1:0-14218 GCA_035499635.1 Nitrospiria bacterium
CCCGGGGAGATAAAACGCGAGATGCCGCTGCAGTGCATCGCCCACGATTCCGTCCAGTGTTCTGAGCAGCGTTTTCAAAATCAGATAGGTGCCCCAAATGGGCGTAATGACCAGCAGCCCGGTCAGGAAATAGCGGCGAAGGTGGAGGAGTAGTGGCGTCACGACGATGGAAGTTCTTCAATAATTTCAAATATCTTATCTTACTCATTTTGATGAGGTCATGCAAGTTCTATTTGTGTCGTCTTGAGGTGAATGAACGGACGCGATGTCGGGGGTCGGCGCCTCCCGCCATGTCCGCTGAATCTGCGTGTGCACCGGATGGGGCGGTGACATTTCGCATCGCAAGTTGAACCATTGGCCATCTTGCGCTATGATGAATTCAATTACCCGCGCATCACGCCGGGTGATAACGGAGTAGCCTGAACGAAAGCGGACACATGCCACGGATCGTTGAACTGGCGTTGCTCGGTGTTCGACAGATGCAGTCGATGACCCGGATTGCCTTTGGGCCTGGTCTGAACGTGTTATCCGGCGGCATCGGGAGCGGCAAGAGCACGCTGTGTGAATTGATTGCCGTGCTGCTCTGTCCCGAGCTGACCAGCCGGTTTCGTCCCTTCGTCCATCCCCACCGTCCCGAACGCTCCCAGGCCGCCGTCGTCTTCCAGGCCGTTGACGGCGGTTTCTACCGGGTGATCAGAGATTTCGTCAAGGACCGAATCAATCTGACCAAGATCGAATCGCCGGGCCAGACCGCCGGCGGGCTTCCCCCGCTGGCCGGCGACGCGCCGTCCGTCACGGCCGAGGTGCAACGGCTCTTCCATGGCGTGACCGCGGAGCAGATTGCCCGCCACTGGATCTTCAGCCCGGCGCGGCTGTCTGCCCTGCCGGCTCCACCATCTGGGGTCGGCCATTCGAACGGGTCTGCGACGGGTGGCCATCTGCCCGCCGCCAGCCAAGCGGGGTCTTCGGTCCGGTCGCCTGCGGACCGGCCCCAACCGGCCGCCGGTTCCCGGCTCGAAGAACTCAAACATGCCCTGGCCAAAGCGGAGGAAACCCTGACGCTGGATGAACAGGCGATGGCCGCGCAGGACCGTGCCGGCTCCCTGAAACAGAAACTGGGCCAGGCGGCCCGCCTGTCGGAGGAACGGGACTCCCTGCAGAACGAGTTGAAGGGGTTTACCGGATTCGACCAGTTGCCGGCCGGGCATGTCGCATTGATCGAAGGCCTGGCCGAGCGGGAGCGGGCGCTGCGCGGCCAGATTGATGCGGTGCGCGCGCAGCTTCAGGAACTGGAGGGCGACCGAGGGACCCTGCCCAGCCAACCAATCTTTCAACAACGTCAATTTCAAATCGGCGCGGGATTGATCGTCTTGGCGCTGCTGATTGCGCTGTTTGTCAGCTTGCCGGGACTGTTCCGGTACATCTTCCTGGCGATGCTGGTTCCGGGTCTCGGAATTTTGACCTGGTCCGTGGTCAGCGATATGCGCGTCCAAACCGCCCGCGCGGAGATCGACGGAAAGATCAAATCGCTGAAGAAGGAGCAGGAGGCCGCCGAAAAACAGTTCAACCGCGAACAGAAACCGGCACTGGAATTGCTTGCCCTGACCAAATCCAACTCGGTCGAGCAGTTCAAGGAACGGAGCCGAAACGTCAACCGGCTGCGTGATCAGATCGAACAACTCGCCTTGGAACAGGCCCAATTGTTGAGCGGGCAGACTGTTGATCAGCTCCAGGAGCAACTCCAGACTCTCGCCCAGGAGGCGCGCGCGTTGGAAGAGCGGGTGCGCGAAGCCGCTTCGATTGCCGCCAAGACCGGCATGGGCGATGTGGCCAGCCTGCAGGCGGAAATCGCCCGACTCGAGTCGGGCGGCGCGGCGCCGGCCACGTTCGACTATGCGGAGCTGACCGGGGGGGAGGCGCCCCCCCTGCATGGACAGACAGCCTCAGCGCCGGTTGTCACCTGGATGGAGGTGTTGCGCGAGGTCTGGCCGCACGAGCATCCCACGCTCCAATCCGCCGTCTCCGCACTGTTCGGCAAGCTCAGTGGAGGGGGGTACGGCAAGGCGGCGTGGAGCGACAACCGCCTGCGCATCGAGACTCAGGATCAACGGGAGGTCGATCCCGATCTGCTCAGCAGCGGCCAACGGGATTTGCTCGCGGTGGCCTGTTTTCTTGCCCCCTGGCTGGCGGCCCGAGCCGACAAATCACCCGAAAAGTCGCCCGTCACGCTGGGGCGTTTCCCCCTGCTGCTGGACGATCCGTTTCTCTCGCTCGATCCCGCCGCCCAGTCGGCGTTCATCCAACTGCTGCGCTCACTTGGCGCCACCCAACAAATCGTGCTGGCCACTCGCCTGCCGGTCGCAGAACACGCCGGCGACCATCGCATCGCCCTGCCGCTCGTCGCCGCCGGCTCAGCCCCCGCCCAGGCTGCGCAGGCCAAGACGTCCCGATGACCGCCCCCGCATAATGCGTGGCTTGTTCATCACCTTTGAAGGCATCGAGGGGAGCGGCAAGAGCACCCAGGTTACGCGGCTCGCTTCCCGGTTGCGACTTCAAAGACACGCCGTGGATACGACTCGAGAGCCGGGAGGGACGATCATGGGCGATAAGATCCGCTCCCTCCTGCTTGACGTCCGTCATACCGATCTTCGGCCAAAAGCAGAACTTCTGCTGTATCTGGCAGGTCGAAGCCAACATTTGCAAACGGTGATCCAGCCCAATCTGGCCAAAGGCATGATCATTCTCTGCGATAGATTCAGTGATGCGACCATCGCCTACCAAGGTTACGGTCGCGGCCTCCGGACGTCTCCCGATTTTCAGCGCCTCATCCATTACGCGGCCGACGGATTGCAACCCGACCTGACCCTCCTGCTGGATCTTGATCCCCGGACCGCCCTTGCGCGCGTCGCCAACCGGGGCGAAGTCAACCGGCTGGACCGTGAAACCCTCGCCTTCCACACCCGCGTGCGGCGCGGCTACCGCGAGCTGGCCCGCCGCGCGCCCCGCCGGATCACCGTCATTGATGCCAAGCGGTCCGAAGATGACGTGGCCGGGCAGATCGAACGGATTGTGTTTGACCGCCTGCGCCGTCCGTCGGCCGCGCATCGACCGTTCCGCACAGGGACCGTGCGATGACCGCGTACGACGCGCACGCCATCATCGGCCACGAGCGTGCGCTGCAGATCTTGACGGCCGCCATCCGTACCCGACGGCTTGCCCACGCCTACCTCTTTGCCGGGCCGGAGGGCATCGGCAAACGGTTGGTCGCCACCCGTTGGGCCATGGCGATCAATTGTGATACCCCGCCCGTGACGGGATTCGGCGGCTGCGCGACTGTCGGATCGGTCGCCCCTGGCTCCACCGGAAGCGCGTGCCGCTCCTGCGCCATGGCCGCAGCGGGCAGCCACCCTGATCTCATCGTCATTGAGCCGGATGGCCTCTTCATCAAAATCGAACAGATCAGGGCGATGCAAGCTGCGCTCGGCCTGACCGCCTGGTCTGGATCGCGCAAGATCGTGCTCATCGACCGGGCTGAGCGCCTCAACCAGGAGGCGGCCAACTGCCTCCTCAAAACCCTGGAAGAACCGCCGCCCGCCAGTCTGCTGATCCTCGTCAGCGCGTCGCCGGACGACCTGCTGCCAACCCTGCGCTCGCGGTGCCACGTCGTCCGTTTCTTTCCGCTCGATCCCGACCGGCTGACGGCGTGGCTGGCCGCCGAGCGGCATTGGTCTTCGGACGACGCCGAGCTCGTCGGAGCCGTCGCCGGCGGTTGCATGGGCAAGGCGTTGGCCGCCGATCCCGCCGCGTTGCGGGACGAGCGTGATCAAATCGATCAATGGATCTCTGCAAGCTGCCTGACCCGGACCGGATCCGATCAGGCGTTATCGCTCCTCACCGAAGTGGCGGAAACGGCCGCGCAGACACCGGAGCAGTTTGAACGAACGGTCCGCTGGCTGCTGTTGTGGCTGCAGGACGCCGTCCGCCTGACGATCCACCGGGGGGCCGACGCACCGGCGCCCCGCTTTCCATCGGCGCGACGCGCCGCCCGACAGTTGCCGATCACGGCTTGCTGCGAGCTGGCCGCGCAACTGCACTGGACCTGGCGCGCGTCGTTTCGCAATCTCAACCGACAATTACTGCTGGAACACTGGCTGATCGCTCTTCGGGAGGCCAGACTGGAGGCGTCCCGTCGATTCCGACCGCAGGAGCCGACCGTCCCCCTATGATCGGATACCATCGATCGCCCTGTTCCCACAAAGGATCCCATGCCTCGAATGCGACGTCCCCGATACTATGTCACCACCCCGATCTATTACGTCAACGACGTGCCGCACATCGGACACGCCTATACGACCGTTGCCGCCGACACCATGGCCCGCTACAAGCGGCTTTGCGGCTATGAAACGCTCTTTCTCACCGGTACCGACGAACACGGCCAGAAGGTCGAGAAAGCCGCGGCCGCCGCGGGAGAGAATCCGCAGACGCTGGCCGACCGGATGGTGCACCGGTATCAGTCACTCTGGCAGCGGCTGAACATCTCCAACACGGACTTCGTCCGCACCACCGAATCCCGCCATCACACCGCGGTCACCGCCCTCTTTAAAAAGCTGGAGGCCAAGGGAGACATTTACAAAGGCGAATATGAGGGCTGGTACTGCGTGCCGTGTGAGACGTTCCTGACGGAATTGCAGCTCGTCAACCTCGCCTGCCCGATCTGCGGCCGGCCGGTTGAGAAAATCAAGGAGGAGAGCTACTTTTTCGCCATGTCGAAATATCAGGACCAGCTTCTCACGTGGATCAACAAGCACCCCAAAATGATCCAGCCCAACGGCCGGCGCAACGAGATCATCAGTTTCGTCTCCGGCGGCTTGAAGGATCTGTCGATCAGCCGCACCGGTTTCAGCTGGGGGATCGCGCTCCCGAACGATCCCAAGCACATCGCCTACGTCTGGTTTGACGCGCTGGTCAACTATCTGACCGTCGTCGGCTATCCGAACGACGTCCAGCGCGTCCGGCGTTTCTGGCCGGCCGATCTGCACCTGATCGGCAAGGACATCCTGCGGTTTCATGCCGTCTACTGGCCGGCCTTCCTCATGGCGGCGGACCTGCAGCCGCCGAGGCAGATTTTCTCCCACGGCTGGTGGACGGTGAACGGTGAAAAAATGTCCAAGAGCAGGGGCAACGTCATCGATCCGTTTGCCATGGTCGACCTGTACGGCACGGACGCCTTCCGCTATTTCCTGCTGCGCGAGGTGCCGTTCGGCCAGGACGGCGACTTTTCCGAGCGGGCGCTCAGACAGCGCTATAACAGCGATCTGGCCAATGATCTCGGCAACCTCTGCTTTCGCACCCTGTCGATGATCGACCGCTACGCCGGCGGCCGGATTCCGCCCAGAACGTCATCGGCCAAGATGAAAGAAGACGACCCGCTCCACAAGGCGTTGGCCGGCCTGGGCGGGAAGATGGGCGCCGCGATGGGCGAGTTGGCCTTCCATCGCGCACTGCAGGCGATCTGGGAGGTGGTTGAAACCGCCAACCGCTATATCGAAGTCACCGCGCCCTGGAATCTCGACAAACAGGTCAAGAAAAAGCAGCGCCTCTCCACCGTCCTCTACAATCTGGCCGAGTCGCTCCATCTGGTCAGCCTTTACCTTTATCCGTTCATGCCCCAGACTTCCGAGCGGATTCTGACCCAGATCGGCATCAAACCGTCATTTGAGTCATGGATTCTGGCCAAAACGGCCCGTCTTGGCGCGCTCAGACCAGGGACCACGGTCAAGAAAACCGAGCCGCTCTTCCCTCGCCTGGAGCCAACGGAGGAGGAGCTCGCGGCCGAGGAGGCGGCTAAGCAGCGGAAGACCGCCGGGCGCGGCAAACAGGGCCAGCAAGGGGCTCAGAAAGAGCAAAAAGCTCACAAACAACAGGAGGCACAGCAGCCGGCCGGCGGTCAGGCACCGGGCCAGATCACCATCGGCGATTTTTCCCGAATGGATTTTCGCACCGCGCGCATCCTGGCCGCCGAACGCATTCCCAACTCGCAGAAACTCCTGAAGCTGCGCGTCAGTCTGGGCACAGAGGAACGGCAGATCGTCGCCGGCATCGGCACGAAGTACGAGCCGGATCAGCTCATCGGCAAGCAGGTGGTAATTCTCGCCAACCTCCGGCCCGCCAAGCTCATGGGCGTCGAATCACAGGGCATGGTCCTCGCCGCCGGCGACGCCGCCGTGGCCAGTCTGATCACGCCGCTGGAGGAGGTGGCGGAGGGGATGAAGGTGAAATGACGATCTTGAAGAACCCCGCCCTCACAGGCGGGGAATGCGCTCGCTTTCCGGGTTCTACTGGCAAAATATCGATAAACGACCGTGTGATCGGCAATCGGCGCGCTACGGACGTCAATGAGCTGTCAGGGACCGTTTCGCGGCGTTACCCTCCCCTCAGACAGTTGAATAGACGAGGGGGCTATTTTATAATTTTCCATGAACGGACTCACGCACATCATAATGGGGGTTGAAACGTGAACGTCATAAAAACAGGGATCCTTCTGGCGCTGCTGGGCGGAATCCTCGTCGTGGTTGGCGGGTTGATCGGCGGCCAACAGGGGGCGATGATCGCCTTGATCATGGCATTTGCGATGAATTTCCTCGCCTACTGGTTTTCGGACAAGATGGTGCTAGCGATGTACCGGGCCAAGCCCGTGACGGAGGCGGAGGCCCCCGACCTGCACCGCATCGTGCGGAACCTCGCCCGCAAAGCGGGGATCCCGGTGCCGAAGATCTATCGGATCGACACCCCGACGCCCAATGCCTTTGCCACCGGCCGTAATCCCGAGCATGCGGCCGTAGCGGTCACCACCGGCATTGAATCGATCCTGACCGTCGAGGAGCTGGAGGGTGTGCTGGGGCACGAGCTCTCCCACGTGCTCCATCGGGACATCCTGATCAGCACGATCGCGGCCACGATCGCCGGCGCCATCAGCTATCTGACCTACATGGCGCAATGGGCCATGATGTTCGGCGGCGGCGACCGGGATCGTGAGGGCAATCCGTTGCAGCTCGCCGGTATGATCCTCTCCATCATTGTCGCACCGATCGCCGCGATGCTGGTGCAGATGGCGATCTCGCGCTCCCGCGAATATCACGCCGATGAAGGCGGCGCAGCGCTGACCAATCCGATCTCTCTGGCGTCGGCGCTTCGCAAACTGGAGATCGGCAACCGGCGGGAACCCCTGGAAGCCAATCCGGGTACGGCCCATCTGTTCATCGTCAATCCGCTCCGTGGCGGCGGCATTGTGAACCTCTTCTCGACCCATCCGCCGATTCAGGACCGGATCGCACGGCTGGAAGCGATGGCGCATCAGCGGTTGACGCGGTAACGCGACTCCGTCTTACCTGATGGCGCTGTTCGGAATAACCGGACAGCGTCTTTTTCTTCCCTTGAAGAACCCCGCCCTTACAGGCGGGGACTGCGCTCGCTGTCCGGGTTCAAGAAGCGGCCCGTTTCCTGAACGTCGACTTGGCGAGGCGCCGGGGTTCCCGCCCGGCAGCGCATGTCGATGAATCGGGGTGTGGGTGTTCGAAGCCGAGGACCCTGACCGAACGACGGCGGGGCGTGGGGGCATGGCCAACCCACAAGCGCAGCTATTGGGGAATTCATCTCATGAACCCAGCAACGGCATCGCACGGGACTCCACAGATGTCAGCAAGTAAGTGCGGAGCCCCGGAGCCGTGAAGGTTGCGGGCCGCTCCATTTCTCCTTTGACAAACCCCCGCTCCCACCGCTAAAATGACGGACTGATCGACGACATCGCCATGAAAGCATTCACGAAAATTGGCCTCATCGCCAAACCGCTTGGGGCGGAAATCAAACCCGTGGTCGAAGCGCTCGTCCCCTGGCTCAAGGAGCAGGAGAAGGAGGTCTTTCTCGACGCCGATACCGCCCAGGTCGCCGGGTTGCCCGCGACCCACCAGAAATCGAAAATTCCGGGGCTGGTCGACATGATCATCGTGCTGGGGGGCGACGGGACGCTGCTGAGCGTCGCCCGTCTCATCGAACAGCGAGACGTGCCCATCCTGGGGGTCAATCTGGGGGGATTGGGATTTCTCACGGAGGTGACGCTGGACACGCTTTACCCCACGCTTGAACAGGTCTTCCAGCAGCGATTCATTCCCCAGGAACGGTTGCTGCTCAAGGCGGAGGTGCTGCGTCAGGGGGAGACCGTCGCCCAATCCTACTGCCTGAACGATACTGTGATCAGCAAAGGGTTTCCCGCCCGCATGATCAAACTGGAAACCTCGATCGACGGTCAGTTTCTGACGGCGTTGAGGGGCGACGGATTGATTATCGCCTCCCCGACCGGTTCCACCGCCTATTCGCTCTCCTCCGGAGGGCCGATCGTCCATCCGGCCGTCGATGCGTTGCTCTTCACCCCCATCTGCCCCCACACGTTGACGAATCGCCCGATTGTCATCCCGGCGATGGCCCGCATGGAAGTGGTCATCCGCAGCGCCGATGAAGGGGCCGCGCTCGTCACCTTTGACGGGCAGGTCGGCGTGCACCTGCGCCTGCACGACGTGGTTGCCGTCACCGCCGCCGAGCACCGGATCAAGCTGTTTCGCTCGCCGACGCGGAGCGATTTCCAAGTGTGGCGGACCAAACTGAAATGGGGCGGGGAATGACGGGCGGCCGCCGGAGAGTCGTGGCAGGATGCGTAATCGCCTGGATCGTGTGGGCGGTCTCCGAGCAGCTGTCCGGCGCGCGCGCATCAGAACTCACCATGACGAAATTGTCCCCCCCGCTCCCCGCGGCCGCTGCCGATGCGGACTCGCGTGGCGTCCAACGGGTCAGCATCAAGGCGCCCGGCGGGACAGAGCCCATCTGGACCAGCTGGTCAATCAACGCCATGATCCGCGCGGTCGCGGCCCACGGCGATGACATCTGGATCGGCACCACCGCCGGTTTGCTGCGATTCAACCGTCGGACGGAGACGCACACCCTCTACACCGCCAAGCACGGGCTGCTGAGCAACATCATTCTGGTGATACGCGTCGACGCCAAAAACCGGGTGTGGGTGGGAACGTACGGCGGAGGCCTGTCCTGCTTTGATCCCAAGGGTCCGCCCGATCACCAGTGGACCACCTACACCCCGTTCGGCGTCGGTGACAGCCGGTACGGTACGCACTGGCGGACATACCGGCACGGAGAGGGGATCGGCGATCTCTGGGTGTATGATCTGCTGTTTGAACCCGACGGCACGATGTGGGCGGCCACGTGGAAGGGCGCGAGCCGGTTTGACGGCTCGCGATTTCACACCTACACCACCCGGGACGGGCTGGCGGACAAATGGGTCTACACGCTGCAACGAGCCCCGTCGGGCACGCTGTGGTTCGGCACCGAAGGAGGCGTCACCCGCTACCTGCCTCGCGCCGGCGCCGCGGCGCGGTGGAAGAGCTGGACGCACGACGACGGCGTCGGGGCCGTGCTCGCGGAGGCGCCCTCCCCGTCGCCCTACAACGCCATCGCACCTCATCATGAAACCGGCGGGAAGACCGTCGCCGGCTACAATCCCAACTACATCATCACCTCCGCGCTGGACCGGCAGGGCCGGCTGTGGGTCGGCACCTGGGGCGCGGGATTGGGACGATTCGATGGACGGTCGTGGAAAAACTACACCACCGCCGACGGCCTGTCCGGCAATCACGTCAACAGCATCGTATTCGACCGCAACGGGGACTTGTGGATCGGCACTGACGGGGGTGTGACCCGTCTGGATCCCGCCGACGGCGGCACAACCAACTACGGCCGGCAGGACGGTTTGCTGGCCGTCCCGATTTATTCGATTACCGTGGATGCCGACGGCGGCAAATGGTTTGGCACCATCGGCGGGATCACCAGAGTCTCCCCCCCATAAATTTCGTCGTCGTTCATCACACCTTCACGAACGGGAGCCCTATGAGCCACTCAATCTCTCCACATCTGATTCTCGTCATCGGCGCCGGTCCGGCCGGCATGGCCGCAGCCGACCAACTCTCATCGGCCGGCCACGAAGTGGCCATCATCAACCGGGATTGCAAGTTCGGCGGGCTGGCCGAATACGGCATCTTTCCCACAAAGCACCGTTTGCGGAACGGTCTGCGGAAGACCTACCGGGAGATCCTGTCCCGCCCCAATGTGCACTATTTTGGCAACGTCACGGTCAGCGAACACGGTCAACTCCGATTGGAAGAGCTGCGCGCCCTCAAACCCGGAGCGATCATCGTGGCCTCCGGCGCGCAGGGCACCAAATCGCTGGGCCTTGAAGGGGAGAAAGCTACCGGTGTTTTCCATGCCAAGGACGTGGTCTATCACTATAACCGACTGCCCAGTTTCAGCGAACGCCCCTTTCACCTCGGCGGGCATACCGCCGTCATCGGCATCGGCGATGTCATGGTCGACATCGCGCACTGGCTGACACAATTCCGCCATGTCCCGCGCGTCACCGCCGTCGCCCGGCGCGGCCCGGCCGAGCGGAAATACAATCCGAAGGAAATCCGGGCTGTGTGCGCACAAATTGACCAACCCGCGCTGGTCGCCGAGTTTGCCCGGATCGGGGCCGCGCTGTCCGCGGTCGGTCAACAACCCGACGCGATTCTGGCCGAGCTGCTCGGCGAGCTGTCCGAATGCAAGGCGTCGAACTCACCCTCGATTTTGCGCTTTCACTTTCTGGCGTCGCCGCGCCGGGTACTTGCCGACGATCGCAACTACGTCAGGGGGCTGGAACTGGAGGAGATGGCTCTGACCGTGCGCAACGGTGACGTGGCGGCGGTGGGCACCGGCCGCCGGTATGAGTTCCCCTGCGACAGCGTCATCTTCGCCGTCGGCGATTGTGTCGACGAGTCGCTGGGCCTGCCTTCGAACAACGGCGCATTTGTGACCAATCCGCATCACACCGACCATCAACCTGACGACGCGCTGTTCGAGGCGTACGATCCATCGGCCGGTCGCGTACTCGATGATGTGTTCGTCACGGGATGGGCCCGTCAGGCGAGCGTCGGTTTGGTCGGCATCGCCAAACGGGATGGGGATTGGTGCGCCCAGGTCGTGCTGCGGCGACTGGCGGGCAAACCGGCTGCCCCCCTTGGAACGGCACAGGCCTCCTTGGAGGAGCTCCGCCGTCTGATCGTTTCGAGGCAGCCGGCGGTCGTCGACGGGCGTTCACTCGCCCTCCTGACGCGCGCGGAGGAAGAAGAGGCGATCCGGCTGGGCTCGGCGGAGTTTAAATTCGGCACCAATGAAGAAATGATCTCCGCCATTTACCGACAGCAGGCGTGACGCGTCCCGCCCGTCACTCCCGCCGATCCTACCCTTCGCTTCTTGAACGCCTGCAACGCGCCCTTCGGGCGCTCCCACGTCACCGGCTCGTGACGTTCGGCGTCGCCGTGCATGGCGCCCGCCGCTATCCGCTCGTCGCCGTCACACTCACGACAGGATCCGCCGGCCGTCGACGGCGGAGAGGGCTCAGGCCCTTGCGCGTCTGCCTGGGCGCCGGCATTCACGGCGACGAACCAGCCGGGGTGGAGGCGGTGCTGCGGTGGTTGACGAGGCTGCCGGGAATCGCCTCTTCCCTGCCGCCGGTCGAACTGGTGATCTTTCCCTGTCTCAACCCATCCGGATACGAGCGGAACCGCCGCGTCAACGATGACGGCATCGATCTCAACCGGCAATACAGAAACCCCAGGGCGCCGATCGAGGTGCGTGGGGTGCGAAGTCTGCTCGCATGCATCTCCGGCCAGCGTGCCGACGGCCGCGCGGCCCGGCGCTTCGATCTGTCGGTAGAATTTCACGAGGACGTCGACAGCGCGGGCTTCTATCTGTACGAGCTGATCGACCGCCGCCTCCCCATCGGTCCGGACCTCGTCGCCGCCGCGGCCCGACGGCTGCCCATCAATCACGCCAGCGAGATCGAAGGGGCCGAAGCCGAGGCCGGCGTCATTCATCGCGACCGTCGAGCCATCCGACGGCGCCGGACACGATGGCCGCATGCACTCCACCTCTTTCATCTCGGCACACCGCGCTGCTTGACGTTCGAGACACCCGTCACCGTCCCGCTGGCCCGGCGCGCCGCCGTCCACGCGGATCTTTTCACGCTGGCCCTCCGGCTTGAGGCGTGGGGGCATCGGAGGACCCTTCATCGTTTTTTCCGCACGGGCCCCCACATCTAATCAACTGCGTGGGGGCGTCGCCAACCCAAAAGCGAAGCGTTTGGGGAAGTAAATTCGAGGACCCTTCATCGTTTTTTCCGCACGGGTATTTATTAGATGCGGGGGGAGACGCTATCTCCCCCCGCACCCCCCATTGATTGTATTTCGCGGGAGGCACGAATGAGCGATACGCTCGGTTCTCAGCATGTGAGTGTCAATCCGATGGGGGGCTATGGGGGGAGAAAGCGGCCCCTCCCCCCATTTGAGCAGGCGGCCTCAGCCGCGACGCGGATCAACCCGGGAGACGCTATCTCCCCCCGCACTCCCAATCAACTAATTGATGCAAAAGGTACGAAAGGGCGATACGCTTTTACGGCAAGAGAAATTCAGGGGCACAATGCGGGCAACAGAAGATAAATGACGGCTCGTGGAATAGGGGCATCGCCAATCCGGACGCAGGGCGTTCGGGGAATTGATCAAATGATCGCACGCCGCGACGAGGAAGGAGTAGCATGTTGTGCGTCGGCGAGGCGGCGAGGCGGCTGGCTTTCGGTTCCGTGCGGCCGCCCGCGTCAGAGACCGTTCATTGAGGAAACAGATCCTTGATGGCTTCCGAACCGGCGCTGCTCACCCCGCGCAGCGTGACGAAGAAGAACACCCGGTGCTGGCCCATGAGCTGCTGATAGGCCAGCGTCGCGTTCCAGCATTCGTTGCAGGCGCCGCGAAAGCGGATCGCATACACCATTTCGGTGAACTGGTCGTGCTCGATGTCGTAGAGCGCCCGGGTCGCGAGTGAAATCCGCCCGGGGAGGCTGAGCTCCCCACCCCAATTGACCGCCGAGATGCGTTGGCTGCCGCCGATGGGATCGGTGAGGATCGACGTCTCAGACGAGACCAGATCTCCGCGCCGGGGCACCACGCCGTCACGGGTAAAATGCTCCCCTGCCGTCAGGACGAGCCAGTCGGTCGGCACGACACGCAGTCCGCTGTTGAACATCGTCACCCCCTGCCCGTAGAAATTGACGAAGCTTTCTATGTTCAACGACAAACCGTCCATCGGCCTGGCCTCGGCCTGGATGCGCAGATCAGTGGAGGGGCTTTGTTCGGGCGACTGGTTATTCACGGAGTGCAGGGCGTAACTTTCGGTCAGCTTGAGCCAGAGCAGATCGCCTCGCCCCGTGTCGACGGCAGGGACCGTTTTGGACGGCGGCTGCAGGGGGGCGGCGGGGGGGGCGCCGGCCCGGCGGAGGCGGTTGGTGAGCATGAGCGTGACGTGCCGCTTCTCCGGGAGTGTATCCACTTCGTCAAATTGGGGCACGGTGACGCTGTTCAACTCGTGCGAATATTCGAACAGGAGCGCCGGTTCCACCACGTGCATGACCGCGCCATACCACCGGGTCAATTGCGTGTCGGCGCGCAGCGCCGCATAAACGGCCTGGCGATATTCGGTGTCCCCGGGAATCAGCGACGCGCTGTTGTAGTAGGTTTCCCTCACACCAACCGTCGGCGTGACCGTCACGCCGGCGACCGGGTGGAACCGGCCCGTGAGCGTGGGGTAGAGATCGACCCGGAGTTCCCCGTCGCCGTTCCCCTCGCTGAACATCCTGAAATCCGTCCCTTCATAGAAATGCACCGCCGTCGCCACCATGCCGGCGTAGAGCGGCAACGCTCCCAATCGGGCGTCGATCAGTCGATACCCGATTTCCGGAAGCCGCTGGAGACTTTGCTGGGTCGAAGAGACGAGATTTTGCGTGTACTGCATGGACAGATACATGAACTGATGATCCAGCCGGTACGACAGCGATGCGAACGATTCCAGACCAAGCTGGCTGCGCTCCGCCGTGCTGTAACTTAATTCCGTGAACAGGTCCTTTCGATTGACGAAATTGAGATCCCACGAGAGCTGCAGCCGTCCGTCCAGCCATCGCTGCTCATGCTGGGCCCGGTAGGCCAGAAAATTGGCGCCGGTGTCCCAATCGTGAAAGTAATCGAGGTTCAGCTGTCCCTTGGCCGTTTGCGTCAATCGATAGCGGTATTCGTTG
>DATJYI010000126.1:0-4626 GCA_035499635.1 Nitrospiria bacterium
AATAGATAACCCAAGATGAGCGCCGCCAGGGCGGCGCCGGCAATATAGGGCCAGGGATGGGTGTGCACGCTCTCATCAACGTTTTTCACCGTGTGGGCCACTTGCTCCTTGCCCCGGCGGTAGGCTTCGGTCGATTCCCGCTCGATCTCCTCCCGGATGCCTTCGAGCATCGATTTGAGATTGCCGTATTTGACGGCAATCATTTGAGCCAGTTCCGTGCGCTTGTCCTTTGCCACCTCATTGAGCAGGTGGAGCGCCTCATTGATCCGTTGATCTGAAAATAATTCAGCCATGGCGTCTCTCCTTTGCACGTGATGGCCATACACGATGGCCGATATGCACTACTTATTATTGTAATTGTGCAAAAACCGTGCGAAAGTGATTATCTCAAACGGTATTGAAGAATTACCGCTATAAATCAATCAGGTGTGAACTTCAGGAGGGACTTTATCGATTTGGATCTGATGACAAACTGAGGAGTTTTGCCCTAGAGGTCAAAGTGCGGTGGGGAAAAATGACCAGGGGGCCGGGAGGCAAAGAGTCGGGCAACGAACCGCATGTTTAAGAAGAACAGGAGCGTTTACGGTCGCGGGGACACAAGGGATGAACAGCCGGCCGCCAGGGGTGAGGAATCGCAGTCGGGAAGAATGACGTGAGAAACTAGCCGGGGCTGTCGGCCTTCAAATGGCCGAGCCTGAGGCCGAGTTTTCGGTAGAGCGTTTTCCGGTCAATCCCCAGGATCTGCGCCGCGCGGTTTTTGTTCCCGCCGGTCTGTTCGATCATCCGGGCAATGTAATTCCGCTCCAGCTCGGCAAGGGAGAGTTGCCGGTGGGCTGCATGCTCGACGGCGGCGTAATCGATCCGGCTGCCGGTCATCTCGGAGGGAAGATCCTCCATTGAGATCAGCCCCCCCTTCGCCACCACGACGGCCCGTTCCACGACATTCTCCAGCTCCCGCACGTTGCCGGGCCAGCCGTAATCGAGAAACAGTGCCAACACCTGTTCGCTGAAGCCCCGGATCTTTGTGGCCCCATTGCCCGGCTGACGGGCGGCCAGAAATCGCTCAGCCAGCAGCAGAATGTCGTCGCGTCGTTCCCGAAGCGGAGGCACGTGGATGTGAATCACGTTGAGACGATAGAATAGATCCTGCCGGAATTCCCGGCTCTCCACCCGACCGGCCACGTCAACATTGGAGGCGGCGATCACCCTCACGTCAACCGGGATCTGCCTGGCCGAGCCCACACGGCGAATCTCCTTTTCCTGAAGCACTCGTAGCAACTTGGCCTGGAGCGGCAAGGGCAGTTCGGTCACTTCATCCAGAAAGAGGGTCCCCCCTTCGGCCTCTTCAAAGAGGCCCGCCTTGTCGCTTCTGGCGTCGGTGAAGGCTCCTTTGACATGGCCGAACAGCTCGCTCTCCATCAGCGTGTCGGGAATGGCCGCGCAATTGACCGGCACGAAGGGGCGCGCTCTCCGCACCCCGTTGTAATGAATGGCCTTGGCGACCAGCTCCTTGCCGGTACCGCTTTCCCCGGTGATAAGAATATTGCTGGTCGCTGAGGCGACGCTTCGGATCAGATCAAACATCGACCGGATCGCCTTGCTTTTGCCGATGAGGTTGCCGAACCGGTGATCTCGGCTCAGTTCTTCACGCAGTCGGGCGACTTCCCGCCGCAACGCGCTTTCCCTAAGCGCCTTGCTCACGGTCAGGATCAGCTCCTCGATCTTGAACGGCTTGGGTAAATAATCGTACGCGCCCTGTTTCATCGCGTCGATCGCCGATTCGATTGAACCGAACGCCGTGATGATAATCACGGAAAGGTCAGGCTGCCGCTGCCTGGCTTGGAACATCAAGTCGAGCCCCTTCATCGCCGGCAGGTGAAGATCGGTAATCATCAGATCGAAGGGCTCCCCGTCCGAACCAACAAGACGCGACAACGCCTCTGCGCCGTTCGTAGCCGTGAGGACCGTGTGTCCTTCTTCGGTCAGCACATCGCTGACCAGCCGGCACATCTGTGGGTCGTCATCCACCACCAACAGCCGGCCCGGGATCTGTTCCCCATTCTTACCCATGCACGGGAGCCCCCCCGGTCACAGCCTCATCGAGCGGATTCGGCCGACGCGGTGACATCGGGAGAAAGGTGCTGAAGGTGGCGCCTTCCCCCGCCCTGCTTTTCACCAGGATGAACCCGCCGTGCTTGTGCGCGATGCTGTTGCTGACGGCCAGGCCGAGGCCGGTCCCCTTGCCGACATCCTTGGTCGTGAAGAAGGGATCGAACACGCGCGAAAGATATTCTTCTGGTATTCCGACGCCGGTGTCGGTCACTTCGATTTTCAAATAGTGATCGCCGAGCCGGTCCTCCCGGTCCCGCCTCGACACCGTCCGGCCGGCACGGATCGTCAGACGCCCCCCCCCGGGCATCGCCTGGATGGCGTTGACGAGCAGATTCAACAGCACCTGCTGGAGCTGGTCGGGATCGGCGACGATGCCGGGCAGATGGTCGGCGCAGTCCACCTCCACGCTGATCCGTCCGTCCCGGCACTTGTGCTCCACGAGCGACAGCACCTCCCGGATGAGCGGTTCGAGCGAGACGGACCGAAGCTCCAACGACCGGGTTCTGGTGAAATTGAGCAGCTGGTTCACGAGTTTTGTGATCCGCTCGATCTGGCCGAGGATGCTATCCAGATTGCTGCGCAGGGCGTCGTCGGGGCTCATCTTGCGGAGCATGTATTCCGCTCGTCCGCTGATGACGTTGAGCGGGGTGCCAATCTCATGGGCCAGGCCGGCCGTCAACTGCCCCACCACGGCCAGCTTGTCGGCCTGGCGCATCTGCTCCTCCATCAGCAGCTTTTCGGTGATGTCCTCACCAGAACTGATCGTGGCGCGTACCCGCCCCTGCTCGTCCCTGACCAAGGAATTGTGCCAGACAATTGTCCGCTCGATCCCCTGCTTCGTCATGATCTGGTTTCGATAATATTCGACAAACTCCTTATGGCCGGATACCAATTGTTCAAATACTGCCTTGACCTCATTCCTGATCCGATCGGGCAGAACGGTCTCGAACCAGTCTTTCCCCACAATCTCCTCTTCCCGGTAACCCAGGACTTCGCAGCCCCGTTTGTTGATCAACGCCACCGTGCCGTCGGGACGAAGGGCCACGATCATGACGCCGGCGACATCCAGATAGTCGCGGAACAACCGCCGCTCGGACGCCAATTCGGCCGTCCGCTCGGTGATTCCCACCTCCAGCTCGCGGTTGAGCCTCCGGATCTCGTCCTCCCGCCTCTTGCGGTTGGTGACGTCCCGGATCACGCTCATCACAAGCAGGCCATCCTCCGTCGTGATGGGGCTCAGGCTGATGTCGACCGGGAATTCGCCCCCGTCCTTCCGGCGGGCCAACAGGTCGAGGCCTGCGCCCATGGGGCGAGCGCTGGGATCCGATAGAAAGTCCGCCCGATGATCGACATGCGCGTGCCGGAAGCGTTCGGGCAGCAGCAGTTCGATGGAGGCGCCGACCAGCTCACCCCGACTGTAGCCGAACACTTTCGCGGCCTGAAGATTGGCGAAAATGATCCGCCCCCGGTCGTCCGAAATGACGATGGGGTCCGGGGCGCCGTCGAGAAAATTGACGGAGTAGTCTCTTAATCCGGATTGATCGTCAGCCATATTCGCGTTCCACGGGCGGTTGCCTCGCGTACGCAAGCCCGGGGATGAGGCGCCCGATGCAGTCCATCGATCCGCCCGTCGAGAAATATCAACCATTATAAATAGAAGCAGAAATCGGCGTCAAGGACAGGATTGTAGTCGCGAGCGGAAGTACCCGCGGCGGGGGGGGGAATCGTCGCACGATGACCCGAGAGCCCCGCCTGAAGACTAGAGGCCGCGAAACACCGTCTGCCTGGCCGCGACCAGGAGAAACACCGCGACGCCAACCAGAATAATGGTTGCACCTGAGGGAAGATCCAGCAGATAGGAGAGCGTCAGCCCCACCATGATGAAGAGCTCGCCCACCAGCACACTGGCGCCGATCAGGGTCTTGAACGAAGGGGAGAGCATCTTGGCAATCGTCGGAGGGATGATCAACAGCGCGCTGACCAGGATGATCCCAAGCAGTTTCACCCCCAACACGATGGTAATGCACAGCAGTTCGTAAAAAAAGAAATCCAGCGGTTCGGCGCGTACTCCGTACAGCCAGGCGCTTTCCTTGTCTAGCGCAAGCAGGGTGAACTGACGCAAGAACATGATCAGCACCGCGACGATCACGACGGAGAAGCCGAGGATGACGCCGAGGTCCGCCGCGCTGATCGACAGAATGCTGCCAAAGAGGAAGCTCATGAGCTCGGGTTGATAGCCGCGCCGCAGGCTGATCAGCACGATGCCCAGCGCGAGGCCGCCCGTGAAGAGCACACCGATGAGCGCGTCGGAGGAGATGTTTGTCCTGCGTTCCAGCAGATAGACGGCGGCCCCGAACAGCGCGCCGACGGCCAGCGCTGTAATGAACGGACTGACACCGGCGATGAGACCGACGGCCACGCCGGCCAGGGTGGCGTGCGCGATGCCGTCACCGAAGAACGACATCCTGCGCAGCGTCACGAAGACACCGAGGAACGGCAGGATCAGTCCGAGTG
>DATJYI010000127.1:0-4527 GCA_035499635.1 Nitrospiria bacterium
GGTTCGTTGCGGAGCGGGGGGCATGAATCCGCCTGGCAGCAGGCAGATATTTTTCTCAAGGACGGCCGGCTTGCAATCCACAAAAGATTTGCCGACACCGACGCCTTCATGACCCGTTGGTTCCGGTTCCGTCGATTTGCCGCGGTCTTGCCGCTCGTCGCAGTGGCGGCCGGCACGCCGGCCTTCGGCGCCGACGCCGTCCGGCTGGGCGTGCAGGTCATTTACGCGTCAAATGATGGGCAACAGGTCGATCCGGGGCTGGCCGGTGTGGAACGACAGTTGCGATCGTCGTTTCGATACTCCAGCTATCAACGGCTTGACTCACACGAGCTGGTTCGATCAATCGGACAGCAGGGGACGATTCACCTGCCTGGTGGTCGCACCCTGCTGTTGGCGCCCCAGGGTATCAGCGGCGGGTCAGTGGTGTTGCTGGTGTCGATTCAGGAGGGAGATCGGCCGCCTTCGAACAGCGAGTTGAAATTGGCCAACGGCGGAACGATCCTTGTCGGTGGCATTCCTCACAAGACCGGTGTTCTGATCCTCGCCATCACGGCGGCCACACCGTAGGAGCGGGGCGGCTCTCGCGCATCGATTCCTGCCTGGGTTGTTCGCGGTCCTCCGCGCGCGTGCGCGTCATGCACACGGGAACGACCTGCCCTCCGCGGTCAGGGAAGCCCCCGGCTCGCGACTTCCGCAGACCATCCGAGCTGGCGGCCAACGAGCGTTGCGAGTCGTGATCAACGCTCCTATTCGATCGACGACATGCCGCTCGATCATTTGACAGAAATATCCCCCCCATCTACACTGAAATCAACAAGTTAGTCGGTTTCTTCTCCGCCGTTGAGCTCTCGGCTTTTTGGAGGAACAGCAATACCATGTCGTCACAATCATCCGAGCCCATCACGCTGTCCCATACGGGATTTCCCCTTGTCGATGCCGTCACGGCCGACATGCCCTACGTGCAGGAGAACTTTGAACAGCAGCTCCGCCAGTTGCACGGGGAAGAACGGCCCTTTGTGGGGGTGGTCGAAGTGGTCGTGGAACCCACCCATCGGCTCTACCTGTGCATTGTGCAGGGGGAGCTGCACGCGGCCGCACGGTGGTGGAACACCAGGTGGTCGTCGCTGACGATCCGGCGATTCTTCCAGTTGCTGAACGTCTCCTACAATGCACGCGTTACCATCTGGCGGGCCGATCCCATTCTGATCAAGAGCCTGCTGATCGTGGCGCAAAAAGCGCCCAGTCTTCAAACGACATCGGCGGTGGTCAAGCTGGACGGCCTGCTCCAGCATCTGGCCCAGATGCAGCGGGACGCGCTGCTGGTGGTGCACGAGCCGTCGGGCCTGACGCTCTGTTATTTTCTGAACGGTGCGCCGGTCTTTTTGGAAAGCCGGAATCCAACCTGGCGCCAGTTGGACGAGGACAATCGGGGCCGCCTGCAGCGGATCGTGCAGGAAACGGCGGTTGAATCGGTTGATGTGTCGCTGTACGAGGACGTCAATGTCCACGCGGCGCAGGACCGCGACCTGCTCGGCGATCAATGGCCGGAACGCGTGGTCGAATTCTTTCTGGCGCCGCGTTTTGCGCTGGTCCTGACCACCGAGGGCGGACAGGAGGCGCGGGTTGTGCTCAAGGGATCCCAGTTTATCATCGGGCGGGGATCCGACAACGACCTGGTGTTGAGCCACCCATCGGTATCCCGCGCGCATCTGTTGATTCGCCGCGATCAGGGGGGGTACCTCGCGCGCGATCTGGACAGCCGCAATGGGACGATGGTCAACGGACGTGCGATTACCAGCGTGACGCTCACCGGGGGGGAGAGTTTGCGGGTCGGCGACGTCGCCCTGCAGTTCATTCGCGAGGACGAGGCGGTGTCAGCCGACGACTTGGCGGATGACATCGGTGAAGCGACGGTGGTCAGGTCGATCCCCAACCCCCTGGGCCATCAGAAAGCGGGCCTGCTGGGCTGGTTCGACGTCATCGGCGGCAAATTAACGGGCATGCGGATCGAGTTGACGCAGACCAAAATGTTCATCGGCCGCACGAAGGGCGACGTTGTTATCGATGATCCCAAAATTTCGCGCGAGCACGGCTCGATCGAATGGACGCCGGAAGGGTTCCTCTACATCGACCTGGGCAGCACCAACGGGAGCTTCGTCAATCAACTGCCGGTGACCAGCCAGCTGCTCAAGCCGAACGACGTGCTGCGTCTGGGCGAAACGGAACTGCAACTGCATCTGAACATCCAGAAGGACTAGGCGTGCCTCCCGGACTCAATCCCCAGGCCAATCTGCCCGATCTCCCCCCCCAGGTCAGTCAGTGGTTTGAAGGCGATCAGTGGTACATCACCCTCGGGTACCTCATCGTTTTTTTGTGCGTCATCGGTGTGATCAAATTGTACCGTGTCTACAAGGCCTCCGAGCGGGCGGTGCCGGCCTCCCCCTGGGGGCTGGTCGATCAGCGCAAGCAGCAGGATCAGATCCGGAAACAGGCCAAACAGTGGAAGCGGTCCAGGGCCTATAGCCGGGCCGGCGAATGCTATACCTCGATTGGCGAGTTCGATCAGGCCATCGAGATGTACCGGAAGGCCGGCGCCTCCCGCCCGCTGGCGCAATTGTACCGACAGCTCCGGCGGTGGCGGGAGGCCGCCCAGGCGTACGAGCAATGCGGCGAACTGGAGCAGGCGGCCGTGATGTATCATTCCGAGCGAAATTTTGCCAAGGCCGCACAACTTTACGCCCGCATTGGCCAGTTTGCCGCCGCCGGTGAAATGGAGGAACTGGCCGGCAATCTGTCGGAAGCGGCATCTTATCTCGAGCAGGGCAATCAGGAGGGGCGTGCGGCAAGACTGTACGAACAATTGGGCAACGCCAAAAAAGCGGCGGTTTTGTACGAGCAATTTTACCAGCGGGAACGGGAACGCTACCATGATCCGACCGAGGACCGGAACGGCAAAAGTCTCGACGAGGTGAATACGATCGCCCGGCTGGCCGCCGATCTCTTCTTACAATCCGAGCAATCCGACAAGGCGGCCGCGCTCTATGAGAAATCAGGGGAATTCCGGAAGGCCGCGTCCGTGCACGAGGCGGCTGGCCGTTACCAGCAAGCGGCACAGCTCTTCGAACAGGCCGGGGAGGAGGACTCGGCGGCCCGCTGCTACGAGCAGAACGGCGAGCCCAAACGCGCCACGTTACTTCGGGCGCAGCGGCTGTTGCACACGGGGGAGGTCGAAGCGGCGGCACGTCTCTTTGAAGAAGCGGGAGAAACAGCCCAGGCGGCCGAGCTGCTGGAGCGGGCCGGCCAGCTGTCCGACGCGGCCCAATGCTATATGACGTTGCAGGACTACGCCCGCGCGGCGGAATTATTCTTGAAGGCGGAAGACCGGAGACAGGCCGCGATGGCCTGGGAAGCGGGCCGCCGCTTTAAGGACGCCGCCGCGCTGTACGAAGAGCTGGGTGAATCGGACAAGGCCCGGAGCTTGTACGAGAAACTTGGCGATCATTATCATGCGGCGTTGCTCTGCCGTGAACTGGGCCATCAGGGACGGACCATCGAGCTGCTGCAGAAGGTCGACACGGAGTCGGATGATTACTATCAGGCGTCGCTGCTGTTGGGCGATCTGTTCATCTCTCAGGAAATGTGGGATGCCGCGAGGGAGCGGTATCTGAAGCTGGTCGACATGACTGCCGAGCCCGCGACGTTGTTGGAGCCGCTCTATCGGCTGGCGACGCTGGCTGAAAAACAGCGCGACTATCCTGCCGCATTACAGTGGTACGAGCGGATTCTCTCCCATGACGTCAATTACCGGGACACCATGGGGCGGGCGAATCTGATCAAGCGGGCGCTCTCCAGCGCCAAACGGGCGATGTCGGAAGCGCCCCGGGATGTCAGCACGGTGGTGGAGACGAACAGCGGGGGCAAAACACGGCGGTATCGGCTGATCAAAAAAATCGGTCAGGGGGGGATGGGGATCGTCTACCAGGCGGAAGATTCGGTGCTCAACCGCATCGTCGCCTACAAAGTGTTGCCGCCCAGCGTGAAGGACCATCCGAAGGTGCTGGCCAGCTTTCTGAGGGAGGCGCGCATCGCCGCCTCGCTGAGTCATCCGAACATCGTGGCCGTCTACGATGCCGGGCACGAGGGGGGCGAACTCTTCATCGTCATGGAATTTGTCGATGGGATCAGCTTAAAAGAACGCCTCCAGCAGGTGGCGCCGCTGCCGCATGATGAATTCATGCACGTCGCATTGCAGCTGTGTCAGGGACTGGCCTATGCCCATCGGCACAAGGTGGTGCACCGGGACATCAAACCGGCCAATGTGATGCTCGGCCGGGACGGCCAGATCAAAATCATGGATTTCGGCCTTGCCAAGGTGGTCAGCGACGCGCTGGCCGACCGCACGTCGGTCAAGGGGACACCGCTCTACATGGCCCCGGAGCAGGTCACGGGCGATCAGGTCGATCATCAATCGGACATCTATTCACTCGGTTGCACACTCTACCGGATGGCGACCGGTCGCCCGCCGTT
>DATJYI010000128.1:0-3180 GCA_035499635.1 Nitrospiria bacterium
ATCCTGCTCCGGATCATGGTAGACGACCGGCTCATCGATCAAAATAGTCGACGGAGTCAACCCCTTCTCCAGCGCCACAGTATAAATGAAGGGCTTGAAGGCCGAGCCGGGTTGTCGCTTAGCCTGCAGGGCGCGATTGAATTCGCTCCGGTGAAAATCGTACCCGCCCACCATTGCCTTGATGCCGCCGGTGGCGGGATCGATAGACAACAATGCTCCCTCCACAAGCGGTTCCTGTTCAAGCGAAAATACAGCCTTTTTACCACCTTTGTCTAATTTCAAAAGACCTACAGTTATTACATCACCCACTGAAAGTATATCTGATGGCTTAAGATCGCTTATTATCTCCACTTTTGTAAAATCTGGCCCAATCAATTTTCGGCTCGCCCATTCCATAGCGCTCTTGGAAATGGTCCCTGTGATCTCGCCGACTGCCACATCCACCTGCTCCGATTCGACTTTGGTCACCACCGCCTCTAAAAGATCTCCAATCTTGAGCTGCGCGCTGCGGAGCACGCCCACTTTAGATTCCTGCTCGCTGCCTGCTGCCGGCACAGCCGCGGCCGGCATCTCCTCGGGGGAACGATGGTCGATCGGTCCGCGAAAGCCCTGCCGCTTATCCAGGTCCCTGAGCCCTTCTTCAATCGCCCGGTTGGCCGCCTGCTGCAGCGCGACATTGAGCGTGGTGTAGATCTTGAGCCCGCCCTTATAGACGGCATCATCGCCGTATTTTTCCTTCAAGTGCTGTCGGATGGTTTCAATAAAATAGGGCGCGATTTCCTCCATAGTCGTCGGCCGTTCAAAATAGAGATCCTGCTGATAGGCCGCTCGAAACTGATCTTCGGTGATGAAGCCCACCTCCACCATGCGCCGCAGCACCACGCCCTGCCGCTGCTTGGCCCGTTCCGGGTGACGGTAGGGTGAATAGTCGCTGGGCGCCTTGGGCAGGCTGGCCAGAAACGCCGCCTCCGCCAGATTGATCTCGCTGGCATTCTTGCCGAAATAGGTTTGCGCCGCGGCCTGCACTCCGTAGACCCCCTGCCCGAAATAGATCTGGTTCAGGTAAAGCTCAAGGATTTCTTCTTTTGTCATCAGGCGTTCGATTTTCCTGGCCAGCAGCGCCTCCTTGATTTTCCGTGTGAGACTCCGCTCGGGAGTCAGAAAGAGCGCCCGCGCCAGCTGCTGAGTGATGGTGCTGGCCCCCTGCCGGATTTGAAACGACCCCAGGTTGGTGACAAAGGCGCGCAGGATGCCGATGGGATCGACGCCGTGGTGCTCGAAGAAGCGGGAATCCTCCACGGCGACGATCGCCTGCCAGACTACTTTGGACACCTGCGACAGGGGCACCACGAGCCGCTTTTCGACGTAAAACTGGCCGATCAGCTCGTTGTTGTCGGCATAAATCTGCGTGACCTGGCTGGGGCGGTAATTGCGAACCGCCTGCACATCAGGCAGATCAAGGGAGAGATACCAGATGGCGACGGATACCATCACCGTGCCGATCAGCGCGAGGACCAGCAATGCGGAGCTCCATCGCAGCCAGCGCGGCCAGCCGCGCATCTCCGCCACATGTCGGCCAAAATAGCCCATCAACTTACCCCCGCGCAGGGGCATCGACGAGTTAGCCGTAATTCCATGCCATTCTCTTCATTGCGACACGAATATTGTACCACCAACAGGTCGCCTGATGTCGCCGAGGGCGGCGTGGTGCACAGCCCACTCCTCCCTTGCCAGAATTGTGTCAGACACGCTCCATGAACGCAAGGACCTGAACCGTTTGGCCATGAGCCTGTGCGGTTGACTGCAACTTGCAAACACCCCTTCCCTTCGATAGAATCGTGGGCCTCGAATGTCCCGAAAGAAGACCATGTTTATCGGATTGCTGGGCGTATGTATCGTGCTCCTGGCCATTCTGGCCGCAGCGCTGGTGCTCGCCTCCTGGATCATCAATCAACCGCCGGTGAAGAAGCGCCTCGAGGCTGCCGCGTCCCGCGCGCTCGGCGGCCAACTGACCTATGGCCGCGCCAGCCTGTCGCTCTTGGTCCATCCCCACATGGCATTACACGATCTGCGCCTGTCGATCCCCGGCGCGCTCTCGGGTTCGGCACTCTCACTGGAAATCCACGCTGATCTGCGGCCGCTGCTCACCGGCACCGTGCGGGTGACCGACGTCGTGCTGGACCATCCGGATGTGACGGTGATGCGGTCGGATCACGGCGTCCGAACGGGCGAGCAGGCATCATCTTCGGGATCTTCATCGGATGCCGTCATGGCTGCGTTGGGAGCGCTGGCGGTCAGATTGCCCTCCCTCGCGATCGTGATTCGACAGGGGAAGCTGTCCGTTATGGAAGAGACGCACCGCGAGGTCACGCTCCGGGAGTACGACGCCCGGATCACGCTTCTCCCGACGGAACCGTCAAATCATGCGGGGCCGGCCGAATCGGCGCCGTTTAACATCAACGGCGAAATCCGGGGAGTCGCCGATGTTTCGGGGCTTCCCGGACCGGTTGCCCTGGACATCCGGAATTATGACGCAAACCCGGAAACGGTGTCGATCAGCCATGCGACGGCCCGTCTGCTCGACACCTCCTTCGCCGTCTCCGGCACGCTCGATAAATTCCTGACGACGCAGTACTCGGGTCACCTCACTCTCGACGGAACCATCGGGCCTGAGATCATGCAATGGGTGAGAACGACCGCCTCTCTTCCGCCGGAGATGACCCTTGAGGCGCCGGTCACGCTCTCGCGGAGCCGCATTGACTGGAAAAGCGACGGGACTGTCCGGCTGCAGGGCGAGGCGTCGGGCCAGCATGGCCTCTCGTTGTCGTTTGACGTATCGCGGATGCCGGAACGCTTCAGCATACAGGCGCTGAAGGTCCGGGATGCGGAATCCCAAGCCGCGTTCACGCTCACGCTCAGGAAGAAGACGCTGATTCTCTCCTTCTCCGGTCATTTGACGCAGACGACCCTGGACCACCTTTTCCAGAGTGAACGGTTTCAGTTCGGATGGGTCCGCGGTGACCTGAACGCCCGGGTGGCCCTCGACCATCCATCGGACTCGACAGTCCGCGGGACGCTCGAGGGAGAACGGCTTGTCCCGCTCTTGAAGCTGAACGCGCCCGTAATCATCAATCGCGTCTCTCTGAAGGCCACCGGCCGGACGGTCACCGTGAAACCGTT
>DATJYI010000129.1:0-7601 GCA_035499635.1 Nitrospiria bacterium
CGAAGGACCGCTCCTGATCATCGCCGGCGCCGGAACCGGGAAAACACTGGTCATCACCCACCGGATCGCCAATCTGATCACCGCCAAACGGGCCAAACCGGAGGAAATTCTGGCACTGACCTTTACCGAGCGCGCCGCTCAGGAGATGGAGGAGCGGGTCGACCAACTCGTCCCCTACGGCTACACGGATGTCCGGATCTCCACCTTTCACGCCTTTGGCGACCGGTTGCTGCGCGACCATGCGCTCCTGCTTGGCATCCCGTCGTCGTTTCAGGTCCTGACCCGTCCGGAGCAGCTGCTCTTCCTGCGCGAGCATCTATTTGAGCTGCCGTTGGAGCGCTTGCGCCCGCTTGGCAACCCCACCAAACACCTGCAGGCGCTGCTGACCGCCATCTCCAGGGCCAAGGATGAGGATGTCTCCCCCGCCGAGTATGTGCGCTACGCGGAGCAGTGCATGGCGGAGGCGGCCGACGACCCCGATCCCGCCCGGCGCGATGAGCGAAGAGATGAGGCGGCCCAGCAATTGGAGGTGGCGCGCTGCTACGCGCGGTATCAGGAACTGCTGGGCGCGGCCGGTTTGATCGATTTCGGCGACCAGGTCACGTTGACACTGACACTCCTGCGGGCGAATCCGGCCGTGCTCAGCCGCTATCAGGAGCGGTTCCGTTATATCCTCGTGGATGAATTTCAGGACACCAATTATGCCCAATATTTGCTGGTCAAACTGCTGGGCGCTCGGCGCCGCAACCTGACCGTCGTCGGTGATGATGACCAAAGCATCTACCGGTTCCGGGGCGCGGCCATGAGCAACATTCTGATGTTCGGCCGGGACTACCCCGACGCCAAACGGGTGGTGCTGTCGGACAACTACCGGTCCAAGCAGCCGATTCTCGATTGCGCCTACCGGTTGGTCCGCCACAATGACCCCGAGCGGCTGGAGGTGTATGAGGGCATCAACAAGCGGTTGACGGCCGGCCGGCACGCGCCGTCGGCCCCGCCGGTCCGCCACCTGCACTATGACACGCTCTCGGCCGAAGCGGACGGCGTCGCCCGCCGGATCAAGGAGGCGCACGACGGCGGCGCCCGCGCCTACCGGGACGTCGCCATTCTGGTGCGCGGCAACGATCACGCCGAACCGTATCTGAAAGCGCTGAATCTGGCCGGCGTGCCCTGGCGTTTTTCCGGCAGCCGGGGCCTCTACGATCAGGACGAGGTGCGGCTGCTCATCGAGTTCCTGCGCGTGCTGGTTGACCCGCATCACTTTCTCCACCTGCACTATCTCGCCCGGTCGCCGATCTACGGCCTGTCCATGGAGGATTTGACGGAGTGCACGCGGTTGTGCCACCGCCTGCACGTCAGTCTGTACACGATCTTCCGGCGCGTCAACGAGGGCACCATGGCCCGTGAGATGTCGACGGACGGGCGGGCGGCCGTCGCGCGGCTGGTCTCCGATCTCAAGGAGCATCAGGAACTGGCCCGCCGCCAGAGTGCCGGCGCCGTGCTGTATGAATTTTTCAAGCGGAGCGGCTGGCTGCAACGGCTGAACGAATCGCAAACCGGCCGCGCGGCCGTGGAAATGCAGAACATCGCGCTCTTTTTCGACGTCATCCGCCGGTTCGAAACGTTGCACCCGGACCACCCCACCGTGCAGGCCTTTGTCGAGCGTCTTGACCTGCTCATTGAAGCGGGCGATGACCCGTCCACGGCGCAGGCCGACGTCGATGCCGACGCCGTCACCGTGATGACGGTTCACAAGGCGAAGGGGCTCGAATTCCCCGTCGTCTTTCTGGTCAGCCTGGTCGAGCAGCGGTTTCCGTCGAGGGACCGGAGTGACGCCATCGAATTGCCGCGCGGGCTGATCAAGGACCTGCTGCCCGAAGGGGACATCCATCTTCAGGAGGAGCGGCGGCTCTTCTATGTCGGCATGACCCGGGCGAGGGACGAGCTGTTCCTCACCAGCGCACGCGACTTCGGCACCGATCGCATCCGCAAGGTCAGCCGGTTCGTGGTGGAGGCGCTGGAGCTGAACCCCAAGACGATCAGCCCGGTCAAAAGTTCGCCGCTTGAAACCATCGAACGGCACGCGCCCTCGCAGGCCGAGCCGGCGATGCCGACCGATCTGCTGGGCCATCCATTGGAGGCGCACGTTCCCCTGCAGCTGAGTTATTACAAGATCGACGACTACCTCACCTGCCCGCTCAAATACAAATACAGCCACATCCTGCGGTGGTCCAAGCTGCTCTACCAGCACCACACCGTGATCTACGGCGCCGCGCTGCACCAGGCGATCACCGCCTATCTGAACGCCAGACTTGACGGCAAGCGACCGATGCTGGACGACCTCTACCGGGAGTTCGAGGCGATGTGGAGGAGCGGGGGGGCCGCCGGGTTTATCGACCGCGCGCACGAGGAGCGGCGCTTTGCCGCCGGCAAGGCCGCACTCGCCCGCTTTTACGAACGGGAGGAGGCCGACGGCGCGTTGCCGACGTCCGTCGAGCGAAGTTTCCGCGTCCCGGTCGGCCCCAACACGGTCACCGGCCGGTGGGACCGACTGGACAAGCGGGAGGGCCGGGCCGTCATCATCGATTACAAATCCTCGGCCGTGCGGGATCAGAAAAAGGCCGACAAGGAGGCCGGCATCAGCCTGCAACTGTCCATCTACGCGCTGGCCTATGAAGCCGCGAGCGGCCGGCCGCCGGACGAGGTGCAGCTCCATTTTCTCGATTCGGGCCTGATCGGGCGGGCGACCCGTGATGCCGATGACCTCGAGAAAACCAGGGAGACGATCCTGACTGTCGGCGACGGAATCCGCTCGGCGAACTTTGAGCCGACGCCGACCTATCTGGCCTGCCAGTACTGCGCCTATCGGCAGGTCTGTCCGTATACTGCAAAGAGTTAATAGCGGATTAGTGAAGAAATAACGGCTTAGGGATTAATGAAAAAACTGCGGATTATGGGTTAAGGAAGAATGCGCTGAATAAGATAAATAATCACGAGTATTAATTCTTCATCCTGCACACGCCTTATTACCCTTAATCCGCTGTTGCATTTCTAATCCACCGTTGCTCCATTAATCCGCCTTTTCTTCACTAATCCGCTTTTTACTCATTGCCCTCCCGAATACACGTCGGGCATGTCGGGTCCCTTCTTGTGCTTCTCAAACCGTTCGATCAACAATCCCTCGACAGACGGCCGGAGATTGTTCGTCCGGTCGCTCTCCTGCACCGTCCCTTCCAGGTCGATCCGGGACAGGACGAAATAGCGTCCGGTCCGGATCGACAGGACCGGCACGGCGAATTGCACCGTGGCGCTGTTGCGCTCATGCGCGACCAGGGCGCCGATGGTCCGCTGACCAAGCGGAATATCGTCCCGATCCAGGGCCCAATCGGTCGATAGAAAATAACTGACGGTAAAAGGACGCGCCACCCCCTGATTGCCCTCGTTGACGATCGTATCGGAGATGCTTACCTTGAGTTGCTCGCCAGCGCCGATCAGCTGCGCGCTCAACTCCTGGGTGAGCAGGTCCGGGCCCAGCTGGAGGGCAGCAGGCGTGACCGTCATCGACGGCTCTCCCGGCTGCCCTTCAAGCCGCGCGGTCACAAAATAGGAACCGGCCGGCAGCGTCGGGGGCACGGGCAATATAAAATCAGGCGTGGCGCGGCGGCCGGGGGGCGGTGGGGTCACCGATTCGCGCCACAATTCCATGACCGATTCCGTCTTGTTGTCCTTCGATGACACTCCCAGCGTCAGCGCCACCGGACCGCCGGGGCGGTTGCCCCGGTTGGCGACCGTCACCTTCACCGCAACCGCCGTGCCGTCCGGCTTGAGTGTTGCGTCGACCGACTCCAGCACCGGTTCTGGGCCGATGGTGACGCGCAGACCGGCGGCAACATTGTTGTCCCGTTTGAGCTCCGCCACGCGCCGGTCGGGATCGACCTGGATGACGACGAAATACCGGTTCGGCGCCAGCGTCGGCGGCACGGCCAGCGTCGTCGTCGCGGTCGAATCGCCGTCGGCCGCCAGCGCGGAGATCGTGCGCTCCCCCAGCACCGTTTCATGGCCGTCCATGAGCCCCGTGGTCGATAGGGCGTAAACCACGCGAACCGGACGGGCCAGCGCGGCTCGGCCGTCATTGCTCACTGTGTCGGTCACCGTCAGATGTTCGGCCGTCTGCGACAGTATCGCCGCCGTTTTCCCGAGCGCCAGATCGATGCCTTCATTGATCAGATTGTCCGTCGCGCGCCGGTCGTTGTCCGCCCGCGTATCCACACCCGGACCCGAGACCTCCGCGACCAGCCGCCACCGGCGGGTGGCGGCGTTGTCCGGCAACGTCACTGTGACGGCGCCGGTCGATTGCGCTCCCGGCGCCAGGCCGCCGTCGATCGACCGGCCGCCGACCGGCGTCTCCTTCGGCTCTTTTTCCGCACGCGATGGTTCGTCCTGCAACAGATAGCGCACGGTGATCGGCCCCCCGGCCGGAAGCAGGCCCCGGTTGGCGACCGTCTCCGTCACCGCCAGCTGCAGTCCATCGGAGGAGGGCGTCGCTGAAAGAGCCGCCAGCTCCAGATCGTACCCGACGACCAGCGGCTCGCTCCTTCTCAGATTGTTGGAGAGATCACCGTCCGGCAGCCGTTGGTCGGGATCAAGCTGCGCGATCACCTGATAGCGGCCGGCCGGGAGGTCATCCGGCAGCGGCAGGGAGATGACCGATTTCCGACTCTCGCCGGGGACAAACGCGCCGGTCAATTCCTGCTGTCCAATCACAGCGGCTTTTTGAAGCTCCAGGGTGGTGACCGATCCCGCGTCTCCCGCATCCGCCTTGAGCAGGCGATAGACAATCGTGACGGGACCGGTCGCCTGATAGCGGCCGAAGTTCGTGATCTGATCGGTGATCACCAGCTGGCGATGCTCCGGATTCATCCGGACGGATAGCTCCGTGACCGACAGGTCTGGACCCACCGTGATCTGGCTGCCCCAGTAGTCATTGTTGTTCACATCCAGTTCGGCGACGCGCCGTTTTGCCGCGGGCGACGCCGCTTCTCCCGTCGACAGCGGCGGATTGACGCGCCCCAGCACAAAATAATTCGCCGGCGGCAGACCGGCCGGCAGGGGAAGACGGGTTGTGGAGGTGGACTGCTGGCCGGCCCGGAGGGGCGGCAGGGACCTCTGTCCCAACAATACATCGGAGGACTGGATCACGCCGTCGGTCGACAGATAATAGACCACGGTCGTTTGGGCAGAGGTGGACAGCAGTCCGCGGTTGACGACCACATCGGTGACGGCGACCGCGCCGCCATCGGGCGTCATTACCGCCTTCAATTGTGTGAGAACCAAATCCGCCCCAACATCGAGGACGGTGTCGGCAACGGCGCGGTTCCCCGTCCGGCTGGTCTCAGCGGCCCCACCCGCATCATCCACCACTACTGCAACGCGATACCGGCCCGGCTGAATGGTTGACGGCAGAACAATGGCGCCGCTCTTGCTGGTTTGTCCCCCCGCCGGCAGCGATCCGTTCACCGCCCATCTGGCGAGCGGCGTCAACGAAACCGCGTCCGTCGGCGGATCGCGCAACACTCCGACGGTCACCGTGACGGGCCCCGGCGCCGGCTGCCGCCCCTGATTGGCGATGTCAACGGCAACCGTGAGCGTGGCGCCGTCCAGGTGGCTCGTCACTTGTCTGATGACCAGATCGGGCCGCCAGAAGGTCAGATCGACCAGCTGCTGTGTCCGGCGAAACAGCCCCGCTGCGGTGTAGACCGTCACCCGAACTGCGTAGTGATCTGCGGGCAGCGCCTTGGTCTCCCAGACCGCCAGCCGGCCGTTGGAGACCGGATGTTTGAGCGTGTCAATCGGAACCCACCGGTCCGGGGCCTCTCCCCGTCCGTACTCGATGACGGCGCTGGCGAAGTCATCGCCGGCCGCGGTGCCGTCGATCACCAGGCGGGTAGAGGGGGCCGCAGGAGTTGTTGCGCCCGGTGATGTGGATTCCGGCTGGATCGAACGGAGTTCGACGATCGGTTCCGCCGCCCGGGCAGTCGTCACGGCCGGCATCCAGGCCAACACGGACAGAAGCGTGGCCAACAACGCGCCGAGCCGCCGGCCCGCGCCCGATGCAGGATGGCTAGGGCTTGGCGAAGCCGATCCGCTTCTGCTCGTCGGGCAGCACCTTGATCTCACCGAACTGTTCCTCATACCGTTTGACATTGTCCTGCAACGCCGTCAGCAGCCGTTTGGTGTGGCCCGGACTCGAGATGATCCTGGCGAGCACTTTGGCTTTCGGTTGCTGAGGGATCAGAAAAAGGAAATCAAACAAGAATTCCGACTCGGTATGAGCGATCAGCGCCAGATTGGCATAGGTGCCCCTGGCGATGATTTCGTCGATTTCGATCGTGATCTGCGGTCCCGCCGGTTGTTGCGTCATGACGCTCCTTTCTCGTTACGGTGACGACACGGTTCGTGAGAATATTATACTCATTTTCACCGCGTGCGTCCGAGCTCAACCCGCTTTGACACCCCCCACACCCTGTGCTAGTCTCAAATTCAATTGCACGACACGGCAACGCCACACTCATTGCCATATTAACTATGATGGACAGATCATAATGCGTCAGGCCGCCGTCACCGCAACCATGCCGCTGATCATCGCCCATCGGGGCGCCTCCGGCTACGCGCCGGAAAACACGCTGACCGCGTTTCGCAAAGCCGTCGAGCTGGGCTGCCGGATGATCGAGCTGGACGTCCGGCTCAGCGCCGATGAGGTGCCGGTCGTCATCCACGACGGCACGCTTACCCGGACGGCCGGCGACCCCCGCCGGGTCAACCAGCTGACCGTCGATCAGCTGCGGCAGCTCGATGCCGGCAGCTGGTTCGCGCCGGAATACGCCGGGGAGCGGATTCCGACGCTCGCCGATGCATTGGCCGCCATCCCGGAAACGGTCACGGTCAACATCGAGTTAAAACTCAACGGCCCCGGCGAGCTGCAACGATTGATCGACCGGATCTCCGCCGTCATCACCGAGCAACGGGCTGAAAAGCGCCTCCTCTGCTCGTCATTCGCGCACAAAGCGCTCTGGGCGCTGCGCCGGCGCTTTTTCTCCCTTCCGCTGGGCTATCTGATTGAGGGCCGCGTGGTCCAGGAGCAGTTCACCGAAGCGAAGGGGCTGCAGGCAACAGCGCTGATTTTGCAGGGACAATGGACGACTCCGGCCGTGATCCGCCAGGCGCACGCCAACCGCTTGAAGCTCTTCTCCTACACCATCAACCGGCCGCTGCAAATGCGGCAGCTCCTCCGGAAAGGGGTGGACGGCATCATGACCAACTTCCCCGACCGGCTGGCCCGCGTGATCGATCAGATCGAAGAGGAAGCGGCTGATCATCCGGCCCGCCGGCTTCGGGCGTAGGGTCCCTCTGGTTTCTTGCTTCCCGCCTCTTTCTTCCGACCCTTCACGCCCTTGATTGACCGGAACCCGCATGTTAAGATTCATCCGCACGACGAAAGCGCCCAACCTTACCACAGGAGGCTGTCGTTCATGGACGCACCCCAGATACCGAAACCGCTGACTTCCCCGCTGGCCCCACGGGTTCAGGAAGTGATCGAGTCG
>DATJYI010000130.1:0-2417 GCA_035499635.1 Nitrospiria bacterium
GCATTTCTCACCTTCGATCATCGCGGGCACGGCCGGTCGTCCGGCACCATCATGGACCTGACCGTGTCGCGGAATCTTGAGGATCTGGCCGCGGTGCTTCAACAACACGGGAGCGGATACGCACGGCGCATTCTGGTCGGCTCGTCGATGGGAGGACAGACGGCGGCCTGGTACGCGGCGCGCCATCCCGATGAGATCGCCGCGGCCGTGTTGATCGCTCCGGGATTTCGATTCATCGAACGTCGAATGGAGGAACTAGGACCGGCGGGGCTGGAGCGCCTCAAAACGACCGGGCGGGTCGCCTACAAGAATCAATGGGTGGACGTGACAATCGGTCCCGCCTTGTTCGATGATGCCGGCCAGTACACCGTGGACCGGCTGTTGCCGCTCTACCGAACCCCCTCCCTGCTGCTGCATGGGACCGAGGATGAGTCGGTGCCGTTCGAGGACAGCGTGGTTTTCACCAAGCTGACGAAGGCGCGGCCGCTTGAGTTGTGCCTTATCGCCGGCGGCGATCACCGGTTGACCGACTGGAAGGAGACGCTCTTTTCTGAAATCGAGGCGTTTCTCAGGAGGCTGCGCCTTCTGCAGTAAGGCGGGAATGCCGCCCGTCCACGCCTTCGCGGTGCAGGCGTGCCGTCACCGGGGCGGCAGCCGGGTTCGCACCTCGTACTCATCCAGCCCGTTGATCTCGACCGTCTTGCGTGCAGAGGCATGTCCGGCCACGATGACGACGCGCTCCTTCGGCAGTTCCAGAACTTCCGACAGCACCGCTTCCACCGCCTTGTTCGCCCGGCCTTTCTCCGGCGGCTCCTTCACGCAGATCTTCAACGCCTCCCCCACCCATCCCGCGACGGCATTGCGGGAGGATTTGGGCACGACTTTGATCAGGAGCCGCATCAGTCATTTCCCCGCGCCACACTCATAGCGCCTGCGTGGTGTCAATCAATTGACTTTATTCGGCGGCTCGCGCCCCGAGAACCGGGCGGAGAGATTGTCGATGACCGTTATCCCCATCCGCAGCCGAGTTTCACGGGAGGCCGATCCCAGATGCGGCAGCAGGACGACATTCTTCAACCGCCGCAGGGCGGCCGGCACGCGCGGTTCCCCTTCATAGACGTCGAGGCCCGCCCCGGCGATCCGTTTATGCGCCAGTGCGTCGATGAGGGCCGGTTCCTCCACGACCGCTCCCCGCGAGGTGTTGATCAGATAAGCGGTCGGCTTCATCAGTCGGAAGGCCTCCCGGCCGATCACATGTCGGGACTCTTTCGTCAGGGGCAGATGCAGCGTCACCACGTCGGCCGCCTGGAGCAACGTGGCGAGTGGAAGGTAGCGGGCGCCCAGCGCGATCTCCTTGATCAAGGGCAGCCGGGTCCGGCTGTAATAGATGATCTCCATGGCAAACCCTTGCGCCCGTCGGGCAACCGCCTGGCCGATCCGCCCCATGCCGATGATGCCGATTGTCTTCCCGTAGATCTCCCCGCCCACCAGCTGGGTCGGCGACCATCCCGTCCAGCGGCCGGAACGGACCAGCGATTCTCCTTCTGTCAGCCGCCGCGCCGCCGCCAGGATCAGCGCCCAGGTCAGATCCGCCGTCGCCTCGGTGAGCACCCCCGGCGTATTGGTGACGTCAATCCCCAGACGGCTGGCGGCATCGAGATCGATATTATTGAAGCCGACGGCGTAATTGGCGATGATCCGCAGCTTCGGCGCCGCGGTCATGACCGCCGAGTCGATCGGATCATTGAGCATGGCGATCAGCCCTCCCGCGTCGAGGACCCCCGCCAGCAACTCGCGTCTGGGGACCGGCCGGTCCCGGCGGTTCCACTCCAGCCTGAACCGCCGCCTCAATTCGGTCATCACTGGCGGCGGCAATGCCCGGGTCGAATAGATCTTTGGTTTCATGCGTTGATGCGGCGGGCTACCTGAGGAGTGCGGCCAGTCGGTGCTGGCGGAATTTGGCGAGCTTGGGTGCGACGACGGCCAGGCAGTAGGGTTGCGTCGGGTTGCTGCGAAAATAATTTTGATGATAGGACTCGGCCCGGAAGAACGCCTCACAGGGGGCCAGTTGAGTGATGATCGTCCCGTGCCAAAGCTGCGCCGACTCCAGCTCCTTCATCACCCGCTCCGCCGTCGCCCTCTGCTCCGGTGAATGGAACAAAATCACCGATCGGTATTGGGTGCCGACGTCGGCGCCCTGACGATTCATCGTGGTGGGATCATGAATTGCGAAGAATACCTCAAGAAGATCTTGATAGGAGATGACGGCCGGGTCGAATGTGACCTGCACCACTTCGGCGTGGCCGGTCCGGCCGGAACAGACCTGCTCGTAGGTGGGATGGGGAACCGACCCGCCGGCATACCCGGATTCGACCTTCAATACGCCCTTGAGACTTTGGAAGACCGCCTCCAGACAC
>DATJYI010000131.1:0-10662 GCA_035499635.1 Nitrospiria bacterium
AAAAAGCTCCAGCCTCAAGGCCGCAGGGAGCGAGGAAGCCGGAGCGTACGGTGTTGTACGTGAGGATTCCGAGCGACCGGGCTTGTACCGAGAATCGGACATTCCTCTCATCTCCGATTCGAGGTAAACGCCGCAGATGGACTTTTCACCGGACTGCTAGTGGTCGACCAGCTCTTTGAGTTCCTTGCCGGCTTTGAAAAAGGGCACCCGCTTGGCCGGCACCGCCACAGGCGAACCGGTTTTCGGATTGCGTCCTTCGCGCGAGCGGCGCTGGCGCAACCGGAAGCTGCCGAAACCCCGAATCTCGATTTTCTCGCCGTTGGCCAGCGTGTCCTTGATGCTGTTGAAGACCGCGTTGACGATGATCTCCGTCTGCCGTTTGGTCAGGGTGTGGATCTGCTCCGACACCCGCTCGATCAATTCCGCCTTGGTCATGTCACCGCTCCTTTCGCCCCCAACTCGCGCCGCTATTCCGTCGGAAACGCTTCCGGTCAAAACGCCATGCGGTACTCCAGCCTCACGCCCGTCGGCAATCCGGCGACCCCGCCGCCGAACAGCTTTGACTGCAGCAATTCCCGCAGTGAAAACCGCGGCTTGGTTTCGATCACCTCCGGCTCGCCCTCGATATGGACGAGGGCGGCCGCGGCGTGAATGGCGTCGTGCAAGTCGCCCAGCTGATCGACCAGGCCGGCGCTCTTCGCCTGCCGGCCGGTGAAGACCCGGCCGTCGGCCAGGCGCGTGACCTGTACCACCGTCAGGCCGCGCCCCTTGGCTACCGCATCGATGAATTGGTGATGCACGTCGTCCAGGACCGACTGAAGCAGCGCGCGCTCCTCCGGACGCATCTTGCGAAACGGCGAGCCGGTGTCCTTGTGCGAGCCGCTTTTGATGACGATGCTCTCCACCCCGACCTTCTTCAGCAGCCCTTCCACGTTCGGGATTTCCATGATGACGCCTATGCTGCCCGTCAGCGTGCCGGGGCTTGCGACGATCTTGTCCGACGCGGACGCGATGTAATACCCGCCCGAGGCCGCCACCGTGCCCATCGAGACGACGACTTTCTTCCCGTAGGTGTTCCGCAGGCGGTCGACGGCTTCATAAATCTCCTGCGCCGGCACGACGGCGCCGCCGGGGCTGTCGATTCTCAGGACGATGCCCAGCACGGCGGGATCCTTGGCGTACCGCTCCAGCTCGTTGACGGTATCCTGGGCATCGGTAATGACGCCTTCGACCCGGACGAGGGCCAGCTTCCGGCCGCCGAACGGGGTCGATTCATTCATCAGGGTGTAGAGAAAGACGGCGACGAAGACCGCCGCCAGCGCCAGCAGGAACAGCCGGGCCGCCCGCCACAGGGGTGATCGCGCGGGTGGAGGGTGCGGATCGGAGGGGGGAACCGCCGTCACGTCGTTTCGTCGCCCTTTTTGGACCGTTTGGACCGCCCGGCCACGTGGCCGAGGCTCTGATCCAACGCGCCCTGCTCCTCATGGAAGCGGCGCAGATCATCACGCTCCGCATCCTTTTGATAGGCCTTGATGCTCAGGCTGATCTTCCGGTCGGCCCGGTCGATCTTGACGATTTTGCCGGTCACGGTCTGGCCGACGGGATACAGCTCCTCGAGCTTCTGCGACTGCCGGTCCACCGCATCGCCGCCCGCCTCGCTCGCGTGCACCAGCCCCTCGACCCCTTCGGCCAGCTCGACGAAGAATCCGAATTCGGCGTGCCGGATCACCTTCCCCTCGATCTGCTGGCCGGTCTTGAACCGCGCAATGGCTTCCTCCCACGGATCGAGGGTCAGCTGCTTGTAGCCGAGCGACAGCCGCTCCTTGTCCGGATCGATCTTGAGCACCACCGCCTTGATCCGGTCGCCCTTGTTCAACAGTTCGGACGGATGAGTCACCCGCTTCGTCCACGAGAGATCGGAGACGTGAATGAGGCCGTCGATGCCCTCCTCCAGGCCGACAAAGACGCCGAAGTCGGTCAGGCTTTTCACGGTGCCTTCAATCACCGAGCCGACCGGGTATTTCTGCTCGACGACCTCCCACGGATTCGGCTCGACCTGTTTCATGCCCAGCGAAATTTTCCGCGCCTTCGGATCGATGCTCAGCACGACCGCCTCCACCTGCTGGCCGACGGAGACGAGCTTGGAGGGATGTTTGACCTCGTGGCTCCAGGACATCTCGGAGATGTGGATCAGCCCCTCGACGCCGGGCTCCAGCTCGACGAACGCGCCGTAGTCGGTGACGCTGACGACCTTGCCCTTGACGCGGCTGCCGACCGGATAGGCCTGGTCGGCGAGCAGCCAGGGATCGACGCTCTTCTGCTTGTAGCCGAGCGAAATGCGGCCGGTCTCCTTGTCATGGCGCAGAATCATAACCGACACCTTCTGGCCGACGGAGAAGAGCTCGGAGGGATGGCTGATCCGCCCCCAGGACATGTCGGTGATGTGCAGCAGGCCGTCCACGCCGCCCAGATCGACGAAGGCGCCGTACTCGGTGATGTTCTTGACCACCCCGTCCACCCACTGCCCTTCCTGGATGTTGGAGAGCGTTTCCTGTCGCTTCCGTTCCCGGCTTTCCTCGAGCAGGACGCGCCGCGACACGACGACGTTGCTGCGGAGGTGGTTCATCTTGATGATTTTGACCGGCACCGTCTGGCCGAGCAGGCGGTCGAGATCGCGGGTCGGACGCAGATCCACCTGCGAGCCGGGCAGGAAGGCTTTGACGCCGATGTCGATGATCAGGCCGCCCTTGACCCTGGAGACGATCTTGCCGTTGATCGGCTGACCCGTCTGGTGCAATTTCTCCAGATCGCCCCAGACCTTCATCCGGTCCGCTTTTTCCTTGGAGAGGACGAGATTGCCCTCCAAATCCTCCCGGGCTTCCAGAAAGACCTGAATCGGGGCGCCGATGGAGAGCTGCTTCAGCTCCTCTTCGGAAAATTCCCCCTGCGGGATGATCCCTTCCGACTTGTAGCCGATGTCAACCACCACGCCGTCCGGCAGGAAGGCGACCACCCGGCCGTCGACCAGGCTGCCCTCCTGCAGGTTCTTGAACGTTTCGGAATAGAGCTCGTCGAATCGCGTGCGATCGCCGGCTGAATCGGTCTGTCCCCGTTCCTGTGTCTGCTGCACCGCCATACCTCTATTCTCCCCTCTCTCCCGATGATTGAGCGCTGTCAGAGCGACCGGCAACACGGACCGGCGCTTGGCCATGGTCCCGACTCTGCCGGCGCAATTGCTTGATCGCGTCCATTACCTTGTGGCTGACATCGATATGATATGCGCGTTCCTCTTCCCCGTTTTCAGCACCATCGTGGTCCTGCTCGGGTGATGTCGATGCCGGCGGTGGAAACCGTATGGGCGGCCCGAGCCGCACCGTCACCCGCCGGGGACGAATCCACCTCGCCCCCCTTGGCATCGCCTCGTCCGTGCCCGTCACATAGGCCGGCAGCACGGCCACGCCGGTCCTGGCCACAATCACACCCACCCCAGGCTTAGGCGGCAGCAATTCCCCCGTCAGGTTGATGCCCCCCTCCGGGTAGATGACCACCACCCGGCCGGTCTGAATCCGAAGCACCGCTTCGTTGAGCGCTTCTTTCGTCACGCCGCCGCGCCGGATCGGAAACCCACCCAGCCTGCGGTAGATCCAGCCAATCACGGGGTGATGAAACAACTCCCGTTTCCCCATGAAATCGGCCGGCCGGCCAAGTGCACAGGCCAGCATGGGGATGTCCAAATAACTGATATGATTTCCGGCGACCAACAAGCCGCCTTCGGCGGGCACATGCTCCCGCCCCACCACTTCGAGCCGTAGATACCATCGGGCCCACCAATGGATGAGCACCCGAAGAACGCCATAGAACAGAGCACCGGCCACCAATCCTGGCGTGTGGCTCGTCCGCTGGCACTTCTTCTGACCGTCTCTTCGGACAGTCAGTGGCCCCCCCGGCGCAACCGTTCGAATGATAAGGGAATCCCGCGGCCGTTCAAAACCGTCATCATCTTATCCACCACCTGCTCCAAAGTCAAGCCGGTGGTGTCGATTCTGACGGCGTCCGGCGCCGCTCTCAGCGGCGCAATCCGGCGGCCCTCATCACGGCGGTCCCGCTCCGTGATGGCCGAGAGGACCATCCGCGCCGACCCCCGCGGCGCCGTGCCGCGGCCGGCCGCCTGTTCGTGAAAACGGCGCCGGCCGCGGACCGATGGATCGGCATCGAGAAAAAATTTCGCCGGCGCGGAGGGACAGACGACCGTGCCGATGTCACGTCCCTCCATCACCACCCGTCCTTCGCGGACCAGCGCCCGTTGCAGCCCCAGCAGCCGCCGCCGGACCACCGGCAGCGCGGCCACGCGGGATGCCATGGCGGTGACCGCGTCCCCCCGCAATTCGCGCGTGAGCGTTCGAGCCCCCACCCGGATCCGCCAGCCCGCCGGTCCCGTGCGCCCCCCCTTGCTTCCATAAATGTGCGCCACCGGCACCAGCGTCAACGACAGCCGGGCGCAGAGCCGCCCGACCGCCGGCCGGTCATCCGGATCGACGCCGGCCTGGAGCGCGCTCCAGGCCACGGCCCGATAGAGGCCGCCCGTCTCAAAGACCCGCCATCCCAGCCGTTCGGCCAGCAATCTCGACGCGCTGCTCTTTCCCGCCCCGGACGGCCCGTCGATGGGTATCACCAACGGCGGCCGGACGGCCGGGCGGCGGAGTCGTCCGGCGGGAAGGTGACCGGACAGCTCTTTACGAGACGCGCCCCGCGGACGTCTGGAGGATCGGCCCGTCACGTCAGTCGTTGACCAGGGTGATGTCGGCGCCCAGGCGCGTGAAGAGCCCGACGAACCCGGGAAATGACGTCTCGATGCACTGCACGTCTTCCACGACCGTTTCCCCCTCGGCCGCCAGCCCCGCCACGGCCAAGGCCATCGCTATTCGATGATCGCCGTGGCTGTGGCACGCCGCGCCGCGCAATGACGCGCCGCCCGCAATGCGCACGCCGTCCGGCCGTTCTTCGATCCCGGCGCCGAGTTTGCGCAGCTCCGCCGCCATCGCGGCGATCCGGTCGCTCTCCTTGACCCGCAATTCCTGCGCGTCCCGCACCACCGTCTCGCCCTTCGCAACGGCCGCGGCCACGCAGAGAATCGGAAACTCGTCGATCATCGACACGATCTGCGCCCCGGCCGCCGTCACGCCCCGCAGCTCGGCCGCTTGGGCGGTCAGGTCGGCCACCGGCTCGCCGGATAGTTCGCGGGGCCGTTCCATTCCGATCTTTGCCCCCATGGCGGTCAGCAGTTCCAGCAATCCCGTGCGGGTCGGATTCACTCCGACGGCCGTGATGCGCACCCCGGCCGACGGCAGGATGGCGGCCGCCACCAGCGGGAAGGCCGCCGAGGAGAGATCGCCGGGCACGGTGATGTCGGCGCCGCGCAGCCGTTGGGGCCCGGCGAGCGAGACGCCGCCCTCCTCGACCGTCACCCGCGCGCCGAACTGCGGCAGCATCCGCTCGGTGTGATCGCGCGAGCGGGCCGGTTCCGTGATCCGCGTGGTTCCGTCGGCCGACAGCGCCGCGAGCAGCAGCGCCGATTTCAACTGCGCGCTGGCCACGGGCAGTTCCGCGTCGATCGCGTTGAGCGGCCGACGGCCCTGCACGACCACCGGCGCCCGTTCGCCGCCTCCCCATGCGAAGAGCTCCGCGCCCATCCGTCGCAGCGGTTCGATCACCCGCCGCATGGGGCGGCGCCGCAGCGACGCGTCGCCCGTCAGGACCGACACGAACGGCAGACCGGCCAGCATCCCCGTCAGCAATCGCAGGCTGGTTCCGGAGTTGCCCAGATCGAGCAGCGAGGCCGGTTCCTTCAGCGCGTCGGCTCCATTCCCGTCGATGCACAACCGCGGGTGGGGCGAGTCCTCCTTCACAACGGTCACGCCCAGCGCGTCGACCGCGGCCAGGCTGCGCAGGCAATCGTCGGCCGGCAGATAGCCGTTGATGACGGTGGGGCCGTCGGCCAGCGCCGCGAACAGAATCGCCCGGTGGGTGATCGATTTGTCGCCGGGGACGGCGACCGCACCCGTCAACCGGGCCGTGGGTCGGATGAGCAGCCGGCTCATGTCTGGCTTACGAGGGCAACCCGGTTTTGACCCGGCGGGCCGAGCGGAACGCCTGCTCCAGCGACGCCCCGTCGCCCGATTCGATGAAGCGGCGGTAGCGCTCCAGCGTCGCCCGGTAGCGCTCCAATGCCTTCAGAATTTCCGCGCGGTTCTCCAGGCAGATGTCGCGCCACATTTCGGGCGAGCTGGCGGCGATCCGGGTGAAATCGCGAAAGCCGCCGGCTGAAAATCCGAGCAATGCCGGCGCCTCGCGTGAGGCGTCCATGGCGCATTCAACCAACGCATAGGCGACCAGGTGGGGAAGATGGCTGACGAACGCGACATAACGGTCATGCTCGTAGGGATCGAGCGTCGTGACCGCGGCCCCCAGCCGCTCCCAGAATCGGGTCAGTCGTGTGAGCGCATCGGGACGGGTCAAGGCGCCCGGCGTGAGGAGGCAACGGCAGCCTTCGAACAACCCGGGCGACGCCGCTTCGATGCCGGATTGTTCCCGACCGGCCAGCGGATGGGCGGACAGATAGATCACCTCCGGCGGGAGCAACGCTTCGATCCGGCCGATGAGCGCCCCTTTCACGCTGCCGACGTCGGTGAGCAGCGCGCCCGGTTTCATGGACGGCGCGCACTCCTTGACCAACGGCTCGAACAGACCGACCGGCGTGGCCAGGACGATCAAATCGGCCCCCCGCACCGCTTCGGACGCCGACGAGGCGGTCCGGTCGATGGCGCGCCGCCGGACGGCGCGCTTCAGCGCGGCCGGGTCGGGGGCATAGCAGACGATCTCGCCGACCAGCCGCTTCCGCTTGACCGCCATGCCCAGCGACCCGCCCATGAGCCCGACGCCAATGAGAGCCATCCGCTCAAAAAGACGTGAAGAGTGAGGAGTAAGGCGTGAGGGGGAAGAACGAGCGCCTGAGGCGAAAGAACGACGAGAGATGCCACGAGTTGACGATGTTCGTAGATTCTCTTTTTCCCCTCGCTTTCTTTTCACTCCTTTTACCCCTTAATCCTTAATCCGCTTTTACTTTCTATAACTCTCTATCTACTGCCGTCGCGATGATCCGTTCGTGCTGGGCGCTCGCTCATCCGCCGAAGGCGGACAAGGGAAGATGCGCTTCGACTCGGCCATGGCCACTGGCCATGTCGCCGGCTCAGATTCCGCCTTCACGGGCTGTTGCCCGTGAAGCTTCATTCCTCTCCCCTTGATGATTCATCAATGGGGGCCGCGCGGTGCAGTAGCTCCTCCGCCGGCCCCACACCCCGGCCTCATCGCCGTACGCTTTTACAGCTCCCTTCCTACTGCAGCGGCGACCTTCCTCAGATCCTGCATCATCGCCAGGAACTTGGGCGGCTTGAGCGATTCCTCCCCGTCGGATAAGGCATCCTCCGGATTGGCGTGCACCTCGATCATCAACCCGTCGGCGCCCGCGGCAATCGCGGCCATCGCCATCGGCGCGACCAGCTCCCATTTTCCCGTTGCGTGGCTGGGATCGACGATCACCGGCAGGTGGCTGAGCTTTTTGAGCACGGGCACGGCCGCCAGGTCGAGGGTATTGCGCGTCTGGGTCTCGAACGTCCTGATCCCCCGTTCGCAAAGAATCACCCGGTGGTTGCCCTCCTTCATGATGTACTCGGCCGCGAGCAGAAATTCCTTGATCGTCGCCGACAGCCCCCGCTTGAGCATGACCGGCTTGCTGGTCTGCCCCACCTCGGTCAGCAGACGGAAGTTCTGCATATTCCGCGTGCCGATCTGCAAAATATCGGCGCTGCCGGCGACCAGTTCGACGTCGCGCGTGTCGAGCACCTCGGTCACTATCGGCAGGCCCGTCTTCTTCTTCGCCTCAACCAGATGATCGAGCCCTTCGGCGCCGAGCCCCTGAAAGGTGTGGGGCGACGTCCGGGGCTTGAAGGCCCCGCCCCTGAGAATCGTCGCGCCGGCCGCGCGGACCGCTTCGGCCACGATCATCAGCCGTTCCAGGCTCTCCACCGCGCAGGGGCCGGCCATGACATGCAGCCGCTTCCCTCCGATCTCGATCCCGGCGCTCGCCGGCCCGACCTCAACCAGCGTATCGTCGCTCTTGAACTCCCGGCTGACGAGCTTATAGGGGGAGAGGATCGGCATCACCTTCTCGACGCCGGGGAAGACCGACAGCGGCAGGTTTTGAATGCTCCGCTCGTCCCCGATGACGCCGATGATCGTCCGCTCCTTCCCCTCCGAGACATGCGGCGTCAGGCCGTGCTCCTTGATTTTCTGGACGACGTGGTCGATCTCGTCCCTGGTGGCGCCGTGTTTCAGCACAATAATCATGAGTCCCCTCCGTTCACTCCATCCGATTCGATCATCAAAAGACGAATGTCACCTGATATCCTGCCCCGCTCTTCTGGCGATCATCCTTTGCCGTTGAATCGCACTCGTCACCCGTCATTTTTAACCATCCACTTATTGCCTTCCGCTCAGCACCGTCTTCACCGCTTCCGCAAACCGTTGGTTCTCCTCCGGCCGCCCGACGGTGATTCGCAGCCGGCTCCCCTCGATGTGGCGGACGATCACGCCCTCGCGCAGCAAGGCTTCGTACAGCGCCTTCGCGTCCCGTCCGGTCTCCACGTAGATGAAATTCGCCTGCGTGGGGAGCGCCGTCCATCCCAATTCAGTACAGAGCGCGTAAAGTGAAGCTTTCCCTTCCTCGTTCACCCGGCGGCTGGCGGCCAGGTGCGCTTCGTCCTCCAGCGCGGCGGCGGCGGCCAGCTGAGCCAGGCCGTTGGTATTGAACGGTTGATGAATCCGGTCGAGGTAGGCGATCAGCTCCCTGCGGGCAATGCCGTAGCCGATCCGGAGCGCGGCAAGTCCGTGCAACTTGGAGAAGGTCCGCAGGACGATCACCGGCGGCCCGGAGCGGAGCAATTCAAGGCTGCGGGGAAAATCGGGCGCTGTGACATAATCGACATAGGCTTCGTCGATCACCACCACGACCGAATCAGGCAAGGCGTCCAGAAAGCGGCTCAGTTCGGCCGCCGTGACCATCGTCCCCGTCGGGTTGTTCGGATTGCATATGAAAACGAGCCGGGTCTTCGGGGTTACGGCTGAAGCCATCGCCTGTAAATCGTGCCGGCTCTCCTTCAGCGGAACCGTGACGGGCCTCCCGCGCGAGACCGTCACCATCAACGGGTAAAGGCTGAAGGTCAGGTCGGCCATCACCGCGTCGTCCCCGGCGGTGATAAAGCCGCGGACCAGCAGCTCGATGATTTCGTTGGAGCCGTTGCCGAGGATCACTTCTTCCGGCGAGACTTTCAACCGGTCGGCCAGCTTGGCGCGAAGCTGTGTGCCCCGTCCCTCCGGATAGCGGTGCACGCCGGCCAAGGCTCGGCGCAACGCCTCGACCGCCTTGGGCGACGGCCCCAGCGGATTTTCGTTGGAGGCGAGCTTGATCGCATTCTTGACCCCCAGCTCCCGTTCCAGCTCCTCGATCGGTTTGCCGGGTGTGTAGGAGGCCACGGAAAGGATGTCGGGCCAGTAGCGAAGCGGCGGCATGCGTCAGCCCTCCACCCGCTTGGCGGCGGGGTAGGAGCCGAGAATCTTGATAAAAAGGCATTGCCCCTTGAGCGCATCGAGCGCGCGGCCGACCGTCGGATCGTCCGCGTGCCCTTCCAGATCGACGAAGAAGACATACTCCCACGCCTTTTTCTTCGACGGACGCGATTCGATTTTGGTGAGGTTGATCCCGTGCTCGGCGAAGATCCGCAGCATGTCGTAGAGTGCGCCGATGCGGTCCTTGATCGAGAACATTAACGACGTCTTGTCGTGGCCGCTCGGAGGCGTCGATTGGAGGCCGATTACCAGGAACCGGGTGAAGTTGTTCGGATTGTCCTCAATCCGCCGCTTGACCACCTGCAGGCCGTACATGCGCGCCGCCAGCTCGGAAGCGATGGCCGCCGCCGCCGGCTCCTCCTTGCAGAGCTCGGCCGCCCGGGCCGTGCTGTAGACCTCGCGCGCCGGCACGCCGGGCAGGTTGGCCTCCAGCCAGCCGCGGCACTGGGCGATGGCGTGCGGATGAGAATAGACCCGCTTGATCTTGTCCATCTTGCCGCTCTGCGACAGCAGGTGATGGGTCACCTCCTGCAGCACCTCGCCGGAGATTTTCAACGGCGAATCGATGAACATGTCGATCGTGTGGTTGACGACCCCTTCGGTCGAATTCTCGATCGGCACGACGCCGTACTGGGCGCGCCCCCGCTCCACCTCGTTAAACACTTCTTTAATGCTCCCGACGGGGACGTAGCCGGTCGACAGGCCGAAGTGCTGCATGCAAGCCATGTGGGTGAAGGTGGCCGGCGGCCCCAGATAGGCGACCTGCAGCGGCGCTTCCAATGAACGCGAGGCGGAGATGATCTCGCGAAAGACGAGCGCCACCCCTTCCTGGGGGAAGTGGGCGCCCAGCTCCTTGTTCAGCCGCTCCAGCCGGTCGTAGATCTCCCGCTCCCGCTCCGGGGCGAGCGGCTGCACTTGCTTGTCCGCCTTCAGCTTGCCGATCTGCCTGACGATCTTGGCCCGCTGATTCAGCAGCTTGAG
>DATJYI010000132.1:0-19391 GCA_035499635.1 Nitrospiria bacterium
TGAACAATTTTTCGAGAAGGGGTCGAATCTGTATCACCCCTTGACACTTCCTATATAATGGATCATGGTTGACTCCAAGCCCCAGACCCTTGCCGGGCCTGAGATCGATCCCGTCTGCCAGATGCAGGTCGATCCGGCCCAGGCAGCCGACCGGTACGACTACAACGGCCATACCTACTATTTCTGCTGCGAGGGCTGCCGCCGGAAGTTTCAAGCCGATCCGGAGCGCTATCTGAAACCGACAACGGCTTCGACCGATCCGACATATGTGTCCATGAGTTCCATCAAGATGGCGCATGGCCGGATGCGTAAATCCGATGGGGGTGATCAGGGGGAGAGTCGGAATCTCCCCCTGGTTTCAATGACAGAAGCCGGCTCTCCATCGCCAGACGCAATCTATACCTGCCCGATGGATCCGGAGGTGCGGCAACCCCGTTCCGGCCCCTGCCCGAAGTGCGGCATGGCGCTTGAGCCCCCCTATTCAATTGACGCCGCCGCATCCACGTCCAAAACGGAATATGTCTGCCCGATGCATCCGGAGATCGTTCGTGACAAGCCGGGCGTTTGTCCCAAGTGCGGCATGGCGCTCGAACCACGCACCGTCACGGTCGCGGAAGTCACCAATCCTGAATTGATCGACATGACCCGCCGCTTCTGGGTCGGCGTCGCGCTCTCACTGCCGCTGCTCGCGCTGGCGATGCTCGACCATCTGCCGGATCAGCCGCTGCGGTCGTGGCTGTCGGGCCCTGCACAGGGCTGGATCGAATGTGCGCTGGCCACGCCCGTCGTCCTCTGGGGCGGCTTTCCCTTTTTTCAGCGGGGCTGGGCATCGCTGATCAACCGCCATTTGAACATGTTCACGCTGATCGCGATCGGCACCGGGATCGCCTATCTCGACAGCGTCGCGGCCGTGGTTGCGCCGGGGCTCTTTCCGGAGTCGTTCCGCGCGCACGACGGCACCGTTGCCCGCTACTTTGAAGCCGCCGCCGTGATCACCACGCTGGTGCTCCTCGGCCAGGTGCTGGAATTGCGCGCGCGCAGCCGGACGAGCCAGGCGATCAAAATGCTGCTGGGGCTGGCGCCCAAAACCGCGCGGCGCGTCGTCAAGGAGAACAAGGAGGAAGAAGCGCCGCTCGATCAGATCATGGTCGGCGACACGCTCCGCGTCCGGCCCGGCGAAAAGGTGCCGGTCGACGGCGTCGTGATGGAAGGGACAAGCGCGGTCGATGAATCGGCGTGCACCGGCGAGGCGATGCCGGTCGGAAAGCGGCCGGGCGATCGGGTCATCGGCGCCACCGTCAACACCACCGGCACCTTCCTGATGCGGGCCGAGCGGGTGGGGAGTGACACCCTGCTCGCGCAAATCGTCCGGATGGTCGGGGAGGCGCAGCGCAGCCGCGCGCCGATCCAGCGGCTGGCCGACACCGTCTCGGGCTGGTTCGTACCCGTCGTGGTGGCCGCAGCCGCGGTCGCGTTTGTCGTCTGGGCCTGGATCGGCCCCGAGCCGCGCCTTGCCTATGCGCTGGTCAACGCGGTCGCCGTGCTGATCATCGCCTGCCCCTGCGCGCTGGGGCTGGCCACGCCGATGTCGATCATGGTCGGCACCGGCCGCGGGGCGACGATGGGCGTGTTGATCAAGAACGCCGAGGCGCTGGAAATCTTCGAAAAGGTCGACACGCTGGTGATTGACAAGACGGGCACGCTCACCGAGGGGAAGCCGCGGCTGGTGACGATTCAGCCGGACGCGGGCTTGACCGAATCCGAGCTCCTGCGCCTGTCAGCCTCGCTCGAGCGGGGCAGCGAGCATCCGTTGGCGGCGGCGATTTTGGCGGAGGCGGAACGGAAGGGGATCGCGCCGGCGAAGGCCGCCGACTTTCACTCGCTGACCGGCAAGGGGGTGACCGGAACGGTCGACGGCCGCGTTCTCGCTCTGGGGAATGTGGCGCTGCTGAAGGAACTGAACGTTGAGCCGGGTGCGATGGCGGAACGGGCCGAAGCGTTCCGGCGCGACGGGCAGACGGTCGTCTTCGTTGTGGTCGACGGGCGGCATGCGGGGCTGTTGGGCGTGGCCGACCCGGTCAAACCGACCACGCCGGAGGCGCTGCGACAGCTGCGCAAGGAAGGGTTGCGTGTCGTCATGTTGACGGGCGACAGCCGCGCAACGGCCGAGGCGGTGGCCCGAACACTTGGAATCGACGAGATCAGGGCCGAAGTGCTGCCGGATCAGAAGGGGAAGATCATCAAAGAGCTGCGCGCGCAGGGACGGATCGTGGCGATGGCGGGCGACGGAATCAACGACGCGCCGGCGCTCGCCGAAGCGGATATCGGCATCGCGATGGGCACCGGCGCAGACGTGGCGATGGAAAGCGCGGGCGTCACGCTGGTCAAGGGCGACCTCACCGGCCTCGTGCGGGCCCGCCGGCTCTCCCGTGCGACGATGGGCAACATCAGGCAGAATCTTTTCTTCGCGTTCATCTACAACGCGCTCGGTGTGCCGGTCGCCGCCGGCGTGCTCTACCCGTTCTTCGGCCTGCTGCTCAGCCCCATGATTGCCAGCGCGGCGATGAGCTTCAGTTCCGTCTCGGTGATCGGGAATGCGTTGAGGCTGAGACGGCAGGCGCTGTAGAGAGAGCGACTATCAGACGCCAGGGAGAGTGGAAACACGCAAGAGTGGAGGATGCGTGGATGCCGCAACTCGCCTGGCTGAGCGGACATCGGGCTACGCCACGGTCGCCGGTCATCAACTTGCGTTATCTGAGACATCGGATACACTGAAGTCGACATGAGCGAGCAGACGGGCATGGCCCACACCCAATTCTCCCGCCGGCGGGATCCCAGGATCAACATCACCCTGCCGGTTGAATACACGATGTCCATGGATCTTGCCCCTTCCCTTCCCTCAAAGACGGGGACACTTGGCGGCGGCGGACTGATGCTCTATCTGCCCATGGCGGTGCCGGTAGACAGGCTGATGAAATTGAAAATCAGTCTCCCGGGCCGGCCGGCGATCCCCTGTACGGTCCGAGTCGTCTGGACGGAGCTGCTGACCGGCCTGGAACGGAGCGATTTTATGACCGGCGTGGCGTTTGAACAGATTGCGGATGGCGATCTTGATCGCCTGCGATCGTTCATCAAGGGACAACAGAATCCGTCCGAATTGCCGACTGCCCTCTACCGTCATACCCTCGAATAATCCCGTCGACCCCGACTCATCGGTCGGATTTCGTACTGTCCGCGCCGTACGTCTTCTTCCCCTCATGCCGACCCCTGTGGTATAGTGGCGCGATTTGGGGGTCGAATGCCCCGAATCATGCTGCGGGGTGTTCGTCACTGTTACGGTTTCCATTGATCCGATGCTTATCGGTGTGCCCAAGGAATCCTTTCCCGGTGAGCAGCGGGTGGCGCTGATTCCGGCGTCGATCGCGCTGCTGGCCAAGGTCAAGGCCGAGGTCGTCGTCGAATCGGGCGCGGGCCACGCGGCTGGCTTCCCCGACGCCGCCTACCAGGAGAAAGGGGCGCGGATCGTCCCGCAGCGGGCCGACCTCTTTGACTCGTCAGATCTCATTGTGCAGGTGCGGGGACTGGGGGCCAATCCAGAGGCCGGCCGGGCCGATCTGCCCCTGCTGCGACCCGGCCAGCTCCTGATCGCCTTTTTCGATCCGCTGGGCGCTCCGCTGACCGTCCAGCCGCTTGCCCAGCGGGGTGTGACGGCCCTGTCGATGGAAATGATGCCGCGGATCACACGGGCGCAGTCGATGGACGCCCTGTCATCGATGGCCACCGTGGCCGGCTACAAGGCCGTTCTGCTGGCCGCGCAGGCCTCTTCCCACATGTTCCCGATGTTGATGACCGCCGCCGGCACGGTCGCCCCCGCGCGCGTGCTCGTCATCGGCGCGGGCGTCTCGGGGCTGCAGGCGATCGCCACCGCGCACCGGCTGGGCGCCGTTGTCACGGCCTACGACGTCCGGCCCGCCGTCAAGGAACAGGTCCAGAGCCTCGGCGCCAAATTCCTGGAGCTCCCGCTTGAGACGGCCGGCGCGGAGGATCAAGGCGGCTACGCCAAGGCGATGGGCGAGGCATTCTACGCCAGGCAACGTGAGATGATGGCCAAGGCGGTCGCCGAACAGGATGTGGTGATCTGCACGGCCACCGTGCCCGGCAAGCGCGCGCCGCTGCTGGTCACCGAAGAGATGGTCAAGCGGATGGCGCCGGGCTCGATCATTGTTGATCTTGCGGCCGAAGGGGGCGGCAACTGCGCCCTGACCCAGCCGAACCGGACGATCAACGCCAGCGGCGTGACGATCATGGGGCCGGTCAATCTCGCCGCGACCATCCCGTATCACGCCAGCCAGATGTATGCGAAGAACATCACCGCCTTCATCCTGCACTTGATCAACAAAGAGGGTGCGCTGCAGCTCAAGCCGGACGACGAGATCGTCGCGGGCACGTTGTTGACACGGAACGGCGAGATCGTCCATCCGCGCGTGCGCGAATTGCTGGGGCTGCCGGCGCTGACCGCATCATCGACCTAGGGGGAACGCGATGGATACCTTCATCATGCTGCTCACGATATTCGTACTGGCCATCTTCGTTGGGTTCGAAGTCATCAACCGGGTGCCGCCGCTTCTGCACACGCCGCTCATGTCCGGTTCGAACGCCATCTCCGGGATCACCATCGTCGGCGCCATGCTGTCCGTCGCCACGCCTAACCGCGTCACCACGATTCTGGGTTTCATCGCCGTCGTCTTCGCCATGATCAACGTCGTCGGAGGTTTCCTCGTGACCCACCGCATGCTTTTGATGTTCAAGCGCAAAGACTAGGCCCGTGCACGCCGTCATCAATATCGCCTACCTGGTCGCGTCCGTCCTCTTCATCGTCGGACTGGTCAAGCTGGCCCATCCACGCACGGCCGTCCAGGGCAACCTGACCGGCGCGGTCGGCATGCTGATCGCCATTGTCGCCACGTTGATCGACCGCCACATCATCGAAGCGGGCGCGTCGGGCTATCTGATCATCGCCGGCGGCCTTGTGGTCGGCACGCTGCTGGGGGTCGCGCTCGCGCTCAAAGTGCCCATGACGGCGATGCCGGAGATGGTGGCGCTCCTCAACGGGTTCGGCGGCGGCGCGTCGGTGCTGGTGGCGGGCGCGGCGCTCATCGACACGGCCGAGCCGAATTTGCAGTTGACGGTGTCCACCGGGCTTTCCGGGCTGATCGGCGCGGTCACCTTCTGGGGCAGCCTGCTCGCCATGGTGAAATTGCAGGATATGATTCCGGAAAAATACTGCCACTTCGCCGGTCAGCACCTCATCAACGGCCTGCTGGCGCTGGCGGCGCTGGCCGTGGGCGGCTGGGTCGTCGTTGAGCCCCATTCGGTCATCGCCTACTGGGTGCTGGTGGCGGTCTCCTCGGTCCTGGGCGTGCTGCTGGTGGTGCCGATCGGCGGCGCCGATATGCCCGTCGCCATCGCCCTCCTGAACTCGTATTCCGGCATGGCGGGGGCCGCGACCGGATTTGTGCTGAACAACAACGGCCTGATCATCACCGGTTCGCTTGTTGGTGCATCGGGCATCATCCTCTCGCAGATCATGTGCAAGGCGATGAACCGGTCGCTGATCAACGTGCTCTCCGGCGTCGTGGCCGTGAGCGCGGGCGGGGGGCCGAGCGCGGACCAGGTCTACGGCGGCAAGGTCAAATCGACCTCGGCCGATGAGATCGCCATGCTCTTTGACGCCGCCCGGCGCGTCGTCATCGTGCCCGGGTACGGCATGGCCGTCTCCCAGGCCCAGCACGCCGTGCGCGACCTGGCCAACCTGCTGGAGGAGCGGGGCATCACCGTCGAATTCGCCATCCATCCCGTCGCGGGCCGGATGCCCGGCCACATGAACGTGCTCCTGGCCGAGGCCGACGTCGCCTACGACAAGCTGAAGGAGATGGATGAGATCAACCCGAGCTTTGAGCAGACCGACGTCGTCCTGGTAATCGGCGCCAACGACGTCGTCAATCCGGTCGCCCGGACCGATCCCAAGAGCCCCATCGCCGGCATGCCGATCCTGGACGTCGACAAGGCGCGCACCGTCGTCGTGATCAAACGCAGTCTCAGCCCCGGCTTCGCCGGCATCCCCAACCCGCTCTTTGCCGCCGACAACACGCTGATGTTTTTCCACGATGGCAAAAAGGCGATTCTGGAGCTGATCGGGGCGTTGAAGGCGGCCTGATGACGGGCCGCGGCGCGCCGAGTGAGGCATCCGGCGACGCGGAGATTGATTTCCCGGTCGGGAAGGGGTACAAATGAAGCTTGTCATCAATGATGATTATCTGGTACAGGGAACCGGACATCATGCGTGAAGCGATCGGCGCGTGAGTCCTTCCCCCGCGCATCCGCGGTTCGACATCCAGTCGCTGTCCTCCGACACTCCCCTCGCCGTGTTTCCCTCGCGCGTGATCTCCCTGTTGCCGGCCGCCACAGAAATCGTGTGCGCGCTGGGTTTCGAATCGCGCCTCGTCGGCCGTTCGCACGAATGCGACACGCCCCCCTCCGTGCTTGCCTTGCCCGTCTGCACCGAACCGAGGATTCCGCTGGACGTCGATGGTGGAGCGATCCACGAGCGGGTGGAGCGCTATATCCGGGAAGGGCTCTCGGTCTATCGGGTCGATCCCGGACGGCTCAGGATGCTTGCGCCCGATCTGATCATCACCCAGACCCAGTGCGCGGCCTGCGCCGCCACGGAGCAGGACGTCGACGCGGCCGTCTACCTCTGGATGGAGAATCATCCCGCCGTGCTGTCGATGGCGCCGCACGACCTGGCCTCCGTCTGGGCGGAGATCCGGCGCGTGGCCGCCGCGCTGGGCGACCCGTACCGCGGCGACGCGCTCGTGACACGCCTGACCGCGCGAATGGAGGCGATCGCCCGCACGGCCGACTCGGTGCCGCTCCGTCCGACCGTCGCCTGCATCGAGTGGCTCGACCCGCTGATGGCGGCGGGCAACTGGATGCCCGAGCTGATCACGCTCGCGGGCGGCGTCAATCTGTTCGGCATCGCCGGCCAACACTCGCCCTGGCTGCACTGGGCGCACCTGGTCGAACAGGATCCCGACGTCATCTGCCTGATGCCCTGCGGATACGACATCGGCCGGACGCGCAAGGAGATTGACGCGTTGACCAATCGGCCGGACTGGAAGCGGCTCAAGGCCGTGCGCGAGCGGCGCGTCTACCTGGCCGACGGCAACGCCTATTTCAACCGGCCCGGTCCGCGTCTGGTCGAATCAGTGGAGCTGCTTGCCGAAATGTTCCATCCCACCCTGTTTCGATTCGGCCACGCGGGGAACGGATGGGAGCGGTTGTGAGGAGCGGGTCGATCGTTGCGTGACGTCGTCCGGATGACAGTCCTGGTGCCTCGGGGACGAGTGCTGAAGGGCCGCCGGCCGAGGGGATGAGGCAGCCGACCGACCTTGGCTCATTCGAAGTAGAGCATCAGTTCCAGCCCGACGAGAAGGATGAGGACACCCCAGACCAGATCCCATGCCGGCCGCTTCAGAACGGACTCCGCGGCCCGGTTGATGTCCGGCATAAGTTTGCAGCAGCCCGCCAAAATGGCCGTCGTCCCCAAGATCCGGTGGTGGAGCATGATTACATCCATGCCGGTGTGCACATAGTGTTTATGGAGAAAGAGGAGCACCCCGCCGATGATGGCGAAGAGCGGCAGCGGAACCCGCCACCAGGAGCCCGCCAGGCGGCCACTTCGCCGGAGCAGTTCAATGACACCGATGGCCAGGAGCAGCACGGCGTACAGCTTGTGTTGAAGCGCTTCCCAATCTCCGACCAGGAACGGTTTGTAGAATCCCTCGATGAACGGCCAGGCGTCAATATCACTCCAGATCAACAGGTAGAATCCGGCGCCCAACATTCCGAACGGCTGGAGGTAACGCGCCCAGGCGAACGCGGCGACGGCAAAAACCTCGCTCAATTCACCCAACGCCATGGCGAGGACAAAGGCGCCGGACAGATGATGGCTGAATTCGGAAAAGGCCTTGTCTCCCACGGGCATCGTCATTGGCATCTCCATGGGCATGTCGGCCGTCATCTCATGATGATGCTCGGGGAAATCCATCTGTCCCGGACTGTCCGTCGCCGCAAGCGGCAGCATGAGCAGGACCGAAAGCACGATCCCCCACGCCGCGCACCGGCGTGTCGGCGGAAGACGGCCGTGCGGCTGAATCGGAAGTTCGTGACGCCATTGCAAAGAGGCAAGCCGGCGGAGGCGCGACACAGGTTGTCTTTTATCATGGGCCTTTGAATGAACGCAAGCGGTTGGCCCGCCCCGCCCGCCACGGGGGATCATGTCGCCTGGTTATGGTGAGGCAAGCGCCTCCGAATCGATAGACGACTCGCAGATTCACCCCTGGTTCAGGCCGGATGGCGATGGATTGGTTGTTCGAACCACCTCCTTGTTCCTTGACTCCGGCGCGCCATTTATTCGACAATCAACGTCATCGATTGGGCATCAATCGGATGGTTTGAGGCGTCACTCATGGCATCCAAGAAGATCATTGCGGTGATCGGCGCCACCGGCGCGCAGGGAGGCGGACTGGTCCGCGCCATCGTCAATGATCCGCAGAGCGGTTTGACCGCCCGCGCGCTGACCCGGGACGTCAACAGCGCACGGGCTCAAGCGCTGGCCACGCTGGGCGCCGAAGTCGTCGCCGTCGACATCGACAGCGAAACGAGTCTGACGCGGGCCTTTTCCGGCGCCTCCGGCGCCTTTTGCGTCACGTTTTTCTGGGCCCATATGCAGCCAGAGCGGGAGCTTGCCGAGGCGACCGCCATGGCCAGAGCGGCCAAGGCGGCCGGCCTGAGGCATGTCATCTGGTCCACGCTCGAGGATACGCGCAAGTGGGTGCCGCTCACCGACAACCGGATGCCCACGCTGGGAGGGAAGTACAAAGTCCCCCACTTCGACGCCAAGGGAGAGGCGGATGCCGTCTTTGCCCGTGTCGGCGTGCCGACCACTTGCCTGCTCACGTCATTCTACTGGGACAATTTCATTCACTTCGGCATGGGGCCGAAGAAGGGGCCGGACGGCGCGCTCATATTCACGTTGCCGATGGGCGACAAGAAGCTGCCCGGCATCGCCGCCGAGGATATCGGCAAGTGCGCCCTTGGTATCTTCAAACAAGGGAAGGAACTGACCGGCGAGACCGTCGGCATCGCCGGCGAGCACCTGACCGGCGACCAGATGGCGGCATCATTCAGCCGGGCACTGGGTCAACCGGTCCGTTACCACGCCATCGAGCCGTCCGTCTATCGCGGTTTGGGGTTTCCCGGCGCGGATGATCTGGGCAATATGTTCCAATTCAAACGGGACTTCAACAGCGCCTTTTGCGGCGCCAGGGATCTGGCGTTTTCGCGCTCCATCAATCCGGAGTTGCAGACGTTCGAGCAATGGCTGGCCAAGAATAAAGAGTGGATTCCGTTAACGTAGGGGCGGGTTTTAAACCCGCCCGTACAGGTGTTCGTTCACGGAATGTGGCAGGTTGGGCGACCCGGCGGGTCGCCCAGCCCTGACGCATCGCAGCGATGATTTATCGCCTCAGCCCCTCAGATCTGACGTTTCTCTATGACGGCTGCAAGCATTGCTTCGTGCTGAAGGTGAAGCACGGTATCGCCCAGCCGTCGATTCCGCTGCCCGGGATTTTCAACACGATTACGCTGCTCCAGAAGGAGCTCTATTCTGGCAAACGGACCGAATCGATTTGCGACGGCCCGCCGCCCGGGGTGGTGCGCTACGGCGAATTGCAGGTTCGATCGGGCATCATGACGTTTCCCGGTTGCGAGAGCGCCTGCTTCATCAGCGGCCGTTTCGACATCGTGGCGGAGCTGGATGACCATAGCTATGGGGTGTTCGACTTCAAAACGGGTCGCCCCAACGACGAGAAGGCCCGGATGTACGGCCGGCAATTGCACGCTTACGCCGCATCGCTGGAGCGGCCGGCAGACGGGGCGCTTGCGCTCCGTCCGGTGTCCAGTCTCGGTCTGCTCTACTTCACCCCTGATCGGTGCGCGCAGCCCGCGCCGCGGCGTCAGCTGCTGGAGGGGGAGATGCAATGGCAGTCGGTGCAAAGAGATGACGCGGCGTTTTTCTCCTTTCTGACGGAACTCGTGAAGCTGCTGGACGGCCCCATGCCGTCAATGGAACCGGACCGCTGTGACTGGTGTGCCTACCGTCAGCGGATGGGCCAGGCGGAAGGGGCGGCAACGGTGCCGTGGGTTCCCGCGTCCGACTCGCCGGCCTGTCCCGTCTGCAGCGGACGGATGCGGCGCAGGAGCGGCAAATTCGGCGAATTCTGGTCCTGCCTGAATTTTCCAGCGTGCAAAGGCACGCGGAACATCTCGCGCGCCGCCGAGCATAAGCCGGGTTCCGTTTCGTGATGCCGTTGATGATGCCCCCGCATGACGACGTTCCGCCGCTTGTCTGCTGAGGCGGCGGCCGGCGTCTCCGTCTGCCCATCACCGCACCCCGTGTGTTCCGCAACGGGTCCGGCGCACTTGAAAAAGCCGCCCCGTCCGCCTACTATGTCACAAGGGATCGCTGTGATTGTCGAAGTCGATGGGCGAGGCCGTGGCCGGGACACCCAGACCGTTCAGATGGCGCTGAATCAACACATCACCGCGCAAGACCTCTATAACTACACGAAGTGTCTCCATAAGGTCTATCTCGATGCGAATGGCGATCCGGCCGAAAAGGGGGAGGTCAGTCAGTTTGCCAAACTGCTGTGGGAGATGGGGCTGCAGACGGAGCGGAACTATCTGGGCGGATTGAGCGGCGGCGATCAGGCGGTGACGGACTTGAGCGGTCTCACACCCGAAGCGGCCTGGTCGCGGACGGTCGAGTCGATGCGTCGAGGGGACGGGCTGATCTATCAGGGGTGCCTGATCCATGGACGGTATCGGGGACGGCCCGATCTGTTGGTCCGGCGTGACGACGCGCCGTCGAGCTGGGGGGGGTATTATTACGAACCGATCGACATCAAGGCGGGCCGTGGCTGGGAAGAGCGGGAAGGGGCCAAGCCGGTGTTCAAGGCGCACTACGCCTTCCAGATGATGTTCTATCGCGATCTGCTGCTGGCGCATCAGGGATACGCACCGACTGAGCTCCGGATCATCAACGTCGATCAGGACATGGAGGCATTCGAGCCGGCTGAGTTTGAAGAGGCCTTTCGAGCGGCCAGGGCGGCGGTGGAACGGCTGGTGGCGGGCGAGGACCAGTCGGAGCCGGCGCTGGGAAGTCATTGCGCCCAATGCGAATGGTTCAAGCGGTGCGATGCCTGGGTGGAAAAAACGGCCGACCCGACGGGGCTCTTTTTCATCGGCGCGTCGGCTAAATTTGCGCTCAAGCGCGCCGGCCTGATGACGGTCGGCGATCTGGCCCGGATGGAGATCGCCGTCCATCTTCGCGGCGCCCGCAAGGTCGCCGGCATGGGCAAGCGGTCGTTGGAGCGGGCCCGGGAACGGGCCCAGGTCAAGCTTCAGGGGGCGCCGAGAATCCGGCCCGGCTATGTCTTTCCGGACGCCGCGCTTGAAGTCTATTTCGACATCGAAGACGATCCGACACGGGCGGTGACCTATCTGTTCGGGTTGCTGGAGGTGGAGCGCGGCGCGACGCCGCGCTTCCGCTATGTCCTGGCCGAACGGCCCGAAGAGGAGGAACGGGCGGTCCGGGAATTCTGGGACTATCTTGCACGACAACATGCGGTCTACTACGTCTACTCCCACAAGGAGCGGACGACGCTTCGGCGGCTGATGGAAAAGTACGGGCTGGACGAGGCAGTCTTCGAACGGTACAGGACGGCGGAGTATGATCTGTACCAACGGTTGGTGGTGGACCACTCAGACTGGCCGACTTTTTCCTACGGCATCAAACACATCGCCAAGCAGATCGGTTTTGCCTGGAGGGATCCCGATCCGTCCGGAGTCAATTCGATCGTCTGGTACAATGACTTTCTTGCCGATCCATCCAGACGGGAGGTGATGACGCGGATCCTGCACTATAACGAGGACGACTGCCGGGCGATGGTGGCGGTGAAGCGGTACTTCGAACGGCGCGCGGCGTCATGACCGCGGCGCGCGCGCAAGGGCTGCTCCTGGCAATCATCAGCCTGCTGCCGGTGTCCTGCGCAACGGCTCCTCCGGCTGATCCGGCGCTCGAGCTCAGACAGACCGAATTTTTGAAGGGCGCGAACCGCGAGGCCTTCGAACGGGTCGAACCGACGCTCCGTCGTCTGCAAGCGGGTCAGCCGATGGACGAAAGCGGTTTGCGCTGGTCGGCCAATGAGGTGGTGACGAACACGGGCAAGCCGATCGGCATGATCGTCTGGGGAGACGGATGGATTCCGGCGTTGTCCGGCGGCATCTCGGGTGCGCTGTCGAAATTCGGCGCACTGTCAGGGCGGGACGGTGACATCATCTACGGGCAGCATGCCTACGGCTTCGTGTGGGGCGGGATGGATGTGATGCCCAAATATGTCGTCACCACCGAGGCCGAGTTGTGCAGGCGGGAGGATTATGACCGGTTGTCCGCCGGTCACACCGGCAATATCGGACGGCTTGAAGGCGAGGACAACACCCCAATCTATTTTAAAAATCTGCGGATCGCGGGCGTGCGTGAGACGGATTTCCCGGAACCGTCGGCGATATCTCCCCTGCATCTTGAGCAATTGACGTCATCGGCCTATCGGCGCTTCTACCTGGGCCCGGAGTCGTTTCACGCCATCGAACCGCAACTGCGGGGGCTTACGCCGGGTACGCCGATGCTGGAGGTCGTCCGTTCCCTGGGGGGCGTCCCGGTGAGCGCCTACGGGGGCGAACAGATTGTCTTCATGGGCATGAGGGGATTTCTCAACGTGTCGTCACGCTATCAGTGGTCCCGGTGGCGCGCGGACGGCCTCTTCGCCGTCTGGCCGTTCGGCTATCTGGACGGGGGACGTGAAGTGCCCAAACTGGCCGTGCTGTTCAGGAACGGGTTGGTGTTGAAGGTCGTGCCCTACGGCTCCAGGGCAGAGTTGGAGAGGCAGTTTGAGGAATGATGGCCGAGAGGAGCGGCAGGCGAATCGGGGAGACGTCACATGAACAAAACCATGGCCGCGTTCGTCGGGATCGCGCTGTTCGCGGTGGTTGGAACGGCGTCGCCGGATGGGGGCGCGGCCGCCGGGACATCGTGGGAAGTCTGTTTCACCCCCGGGGGTGATTGCACGAAAACGATCGTGACGGCGGTCGCCGGCGCCCGCCAGAGCATTTATGTCCAGGCGTTCTCCTTCACGTCGAAACCGATCGCAAGAGCGCTGGCGGCGGCCCGAGAACGCGGGGTGCGTGTGGAAGTGATCCTGGATCAAGGCAGTCTGAGGGAGCATCACGCCTCGGCCGATCTGCTGGCCGGGGCAGGCGTCCCGGTTCTCATCGACGGGGCGCACGTCTTGGCTCACAACAAAGTGATGATCATCGATGAGGAGACGGTCGTCACGGGGTCGTTCAATTTCACCTATGCCGCCCAGCGGGACAATGCCGAGAACCTGTTGATCCTCCACGACCCGGCACTGGCTGCCCGGTATCTGGAGAATTGGATGGCGCACCGGGCGCACGCGGAGCCGTATGAGAGACGATGACGGTCAATGGTGTTCCGGAATGGGGAGGGGACGGTGGGAATGAAGCGGTGGGAAGGCATGGTGTTTCGGGTGCTGATGGGTCTGTGGTGTGTCATCTCGATCGGCTGCGGCGCGTCACAGATCAAAGCTCCGGTCAAGGCGGATCAGTCAGTTCCGAAGTCCGAATCAAGGATGATCGTTTCAGGCGGTTCGCACAGTTGCGTGATCAGGCCGGATAAGAGGGCAGCCTGTTGGGGCGACAACCAGTACGGCCAGCTCGGCGACGGAACGACGGACGGTTCAACGACGCCGGTCGAAGTGCGGGATCTTTCCTACGTGGTGGGCCTGGCCGCAGGTGAATGGCATACGTGTGCGGTGCTGGCCACGGGCCAGGTCAAGTGCTGGGGGGACAACACGCAGTGGCAGCTCGGCGCGACGTCGCCGCGCCATTCTTCGAGGCCGATCCTCACGGGTGTCGGCCCCGCCACGCAGGTTGCCGCCGGGCGATCGCACAGTTGCGCGATCCTGATCCAGGGAGAGGTCACCTGCTGGGGCGACAATCGGACAAGCCAGACCGGCGTCCAGCGCGAGCCGCGGGCGAAGCCGACCCTGCCGGTCATGGTGCCGGGCGTGGCCGGCGCGCTCGCCGTGGCGGCCGGGGACGAGCATTCCTGTGCCGTTCAGCGGGACGGACAGCTCCTCTGCTGGGGCGACAATCACTACGGGCAGCTCGGCCACGGCGTGGTGGAGCACCACTTTTTCCCGCCGAAGCCCGTGCCGCTTGCGGGCAAGGCGGTGTCGGTGGCCGCCGGCCGGCGGCACACCTGCGCGTTGCTTGAAGACCGGACGGTGGAATGCTGGGGCGACGGCTTCGAAGGGCAGCTCGGCGACGGATTGAAGAAGGATTCGCTCACGCCGGTGCGGGTTGCGGCCCCCGAGCCGGCCGGCGCGACGGCGCCACTCGAACACGTGGCGGCCATTACCGCAGGCAGCCAGCATACCTGCGCGTTGATGGAGGATGCAAAGGTGTATTGCTGGGGAAGCAATGCGCTCGGCCAGCTCGGCCGGGTCGAGGAACCGACGGCCGCCCGGCCGGTCTTCTCCGGCCTGACCGATGTGGCCGCCGTGGCGGCGGGCGGTTGGCACACCTGCGCGTTGCGCACCGACGGAACGACGACCTGTGTGGGTGAGATGGCGCCGAAAGACGGGCAAGTCAGTGACAAGTGACGAGTGCGAGCAAGCTGAGGGCAAGGGTCAGGGGTCGACGGGCATGTCGAATGATACGGATTGATGGCCGCTGACGAGTATCGATTTACAATGGAGATCACCTTCTTAGGCGCCACGGGGACGGTCACGGGCTCGAAGTATCTGCTCAACTCCGGTTCGACGCAATTGCTCGTCGACTGCGGTCTCTATCAAGGTTTCAAACAATTGCGGCTCAGAAACTGGGCCGTGCCGCCGCTCAGCCCTTCCGAGCTGGACGCCGTCATCCTGACCCATGCGCACCTGGATCACAGCGGCTATCTGCCGTTGCTGGTCAAGCACGGTTTCTCGGGCCGCGTCTACTGCACACAGGGCACGCGCGATTTGTGCGGGATCCTGCTGCCGGACAGCGGCCATTTGCAGGAGGAGGACGCGGCGCATGCCAATGCCCACCGCTATTCGAAACACACGCCGGCTCTACCCCTCTACACAGAGGAGGACGCCGTGCGGTCGCTTCGACAATTATTCCCCATTGAGATGGAACGGGACATCGACCTCGGCGACGGTCTCACGCTGCGGCTATCCCCGGCCGGTCACATTCTGGGCTCGTCAATTGTCTCGGTCACGCACGGCGATACATCGATCCTCTTTTCCGGCGATCTGGGGCGGCCGGCTGACCTGGTGATGAAACCCCCGGCGCGGGTCCGGCGGACCGATTACCTGGTGATCGAATCAACCTATGGGAACCGCCTGCACGATCCGATCGATCAGGAAACGGCATTGGCGGCGGTGATCAACCGGACGATCGCGCGCGGGGGCGTGGTGGTGATCCCATCATTCGCGGTCGGCCGGACACAGTCCGTGCTCTATGCGATCCACCGGCTCAAAACCGCCGGGACGCTGCCGGCCGACCTGCCGGTCTTTCTCGACAGTCCGATGGCGGAGGAAGCGACCGACATCTACGCCCGGCACGCGGGCGAGCATCGCCTGACGCCGGCCGATTGCCGGGCGATGTGCCGCGCCGCGCGGTTCGTCAACAGCGTGGCGGAATCCAAGCAGTTGGACGGCATGGAGGGGCCGATGGTCCTGATCTCGGCCAGCGGGATGGCGACCGGCGGACGGGTGCTGCACCATCTGAAAGTCTTTGCGCCGGAGCCGCGCAACGCGATTCTCTTCGTCGGCTTTCAGGCGGGCGGGACGCGGGGCGAGGCGATGGTCAACGGCGCGGACACCGTCAAGATTCACGGAACCTACGTGCCGGTGCGGGCCGAAGTGGTCGCGCTCGAATGTTTCTCCGCGCACGCCGATTATGCCGAAGTCCTGCAGTGGCTGAAGCAATTTGACTCACCGCCCCATCAGACCTTCATTACTCACGGCGAGCCGCCTGCGGCGGACGCGCTCCGACGCCGCATAGAGGAGCAGTTACACTGGCGCTGCCGCGTCCCCGACTATTTGGAGCGGGCGGAATTGTAAGGGCGGTTCGCGCGAATCGCCCCTACCGGATGCCCTACAGTTATTTCGTCACCCGGAACGGATTCCGTGCCGTCTGAAGATCGATCACCTGCCCATGCACCGTGATCGTGCGGGGCGGCGCAGGATGGGTATCCCGCAACTCGACCGGCTCGCTGATCGACACCGGTGCGATGTCGTTGTACGTCAGGGCACCGGCGAGAAGGGGCAATCCAGTCACAACGACGGCACGGACCACCCGATGGCGGGGGCTCGCTCCGATCAGCGTATCCAGAACATACCGCTTAAATGGTTCCCACGTCCGCTCGGTCGCTGAAATCCAGGCAAAGAGCACGACTGTGACCAGCCCCATGTAGATGACCAGCAGGCTGAACGGAATGGACGGAGCAATCACCCATTTGAACAGCGCGAAGGCGAGGAGCCAGAGACCGATCACCTGCCAAAACGGCGTCATGGGAGTACCGATCCGCTTGAGCAGGGCTTGGATGGAGACGACAGCGAGAAACGTCACGGCGAGCACGACCAGCAACTGCACCGGCATGGCGCCGGGAATCCAGAAACCCGCAAAAGGTGACATGGGATGCCTCCTTTGTAAGGGTGATGGCGCGCGAAGGCGTCTGTTTTGAATACACCAACTTAGCACAATCGGGCAGGAGGAATCCAGCGCAGGCTATTTTCAATTGCTGATTTTCGATTTGCGGATGAAGGGCAGGGGGAAATCTGGTTTCGAATGTAGGGGCGATTGGCCAATCGCCCCGTTGTTCACAACCCGTTCCCGCCGATCAGAACCCGCAGGCCGTCGCCGGCGGCCAGTGCAGAAGTACGTGGGCGTACCGGCTCATGTCCATGTCGGCGCCCGCCCGCTTGAAGTATGCCTGCCAGAAGGCGGAGATCTGCTCGGCTTGCAAGGGAGAATTTGCCGACGCGCCCGCCACGTAGACGCAGACGCCCGACAGGTTGGGGATCATCTCGTCCTTTTCGAGCCCCCTCAGGATGTTCCCGGTGGCGTCCGGTGTCCAGGCGACTCTCTCAAAGCGGTACGGCGCGTAATCCTCGATCATGTCCGACATGAGCACGAGCACTTTACGGCGCGATTCGTTGTGGAACAGTTTCTCAGCCAGCAGGAGCGAGCTGAAGACGTCGGTTTGCATGCTTCCTTGCGGCCGATCGAGCGTCGCCGATATTTCCCGGTCGATGCGCTCTTTGATCTTGGGCACGTTCATCTCAACGTCGTTGACCTGTTTCTTGTATTTGAGCAGATTGTCCGTCCAGCCGTTGAAATCGGGCGTCGGCGGCAGACTCTCGTCCACCAGCGGGTGGAAGCCGGTCATCGTCCGGTCTGTGATGGACGCGATGACGAGGTGGTCCCCGGCGACGAGCGTGGGGATGATCTGTTCGGTCAGCGCCGACTTCATCAAGGCTCTGTCATCAGCCCGGACGCTCATCGACAAGTCGAGAAACACGACGTAGTCGGTCCCGACCTGGGGCTCGGCGGCCGTGGAAGCGGACAGCCGGCAACCCGCCATCAACAGAAGGCCGGCGACCAGCAGCAGGCCGATCAGCACGCCGATGGCAAAATCGATCCGCCCCTGCTGTCTTGATCCGCGCCGCGCCCGCTCGCCATGGCCCGACACAAGGCTCAGGGAGGCCAGTCTCCGGCCGGCCGGGGCCGAAGGCCGACGGGCGGCCGCGTAACGCTCGCGGCGCACCCGCGTGGTGAATCGCTCCACAATCGACGGTGTCTGCGCGGCGGAGCCGGTCCGGTGGCGGGACCTGGCGCGTCGTGTTGCAACCGGCCGGGTCATGCCTCGTCTCCCTGCAACTCGTCCAGCGACACTTCGGGCCACCATTTCAACTCGGGGTAGTCCGGGTCACGACGAAAGCTCGGAGGCGGGAGCAATTGTCGAAAGCGGATGTTCGTCTGCCGGTAGAGGGCGACGCGTTGATTGGTCAGCGCCCGGATCTGCTCGATTTGACTTTTGGCCTGCTGGATCTCGCCGTTGAGCTTCATCCCGAGAGTGAAGAGTTTGCCGCGGACCCGGTTGCGCTTGCGGTCCAGAAAGACGAGCGAGGAATGAATCACATCCAGTTTCTCATCGGGATCGTGGGCGTAGAAGGAGCTGACGAGCGCGGCAAAGAAGACCAGGATGTTCAGCGAGAAGAGGATGTACTGCATCTCGTTTTGATTGGCTTGGAGTGCGTTGGCTCCGCCGGCCTGGGTGGAGATGTAGACGCCGCGCAGCACGCTGATGCCGAAGAGGGCTGCGCCCACCGAAATGGGCGTGAGAAGACCGACCAGGATATTGCCGGCCGTCTTCGGAATCGATTGGCGCATGTGCAGGCCGATGAACAACCCCAGCAGCGGGATCGTGATGGCCAGCGTGGAGGCCATGACGTAGGTGAGAAACTCCGGCTCGCCGAACAGTCTGAAGACCACCGTGTTCAACGGGAATTCGCCGATGCCCAGAAAAATGATCAACGCCCAGTGGAATCGCGAGGGAAAGGGCATGGCCACATCCCGCCCGAGTTCCTGTTTTCTGGTCTCAAAACGTTCTGCCACGGCTTTCTGCCGCCCCGCCATGTCCCGATACCGTTTCTGGATCATCTGATAGAGGGGCTGCAACCTGGAGATCTTGGCCGACGCGCGCTGATAGATGCGTTGGGTCCTGCGTTCGCCGTTGGCGATGAGGGCCTGCTCGAACGGCGCGGCGCTGTAAGTGCCCATGTCAGGCAGATTGCGTTCGCCGTCACGTTGACCTTCGATCTGAATGCGTCGTTCATCCGTAAACGGGATAAACCGCTGTTTCAATACGGCTGCCAGTTCCATGGGACCTCCTTTACAGGTATAGGGGCTCGCGTCGCCCCCTCCCAAGCAGGGACAGATTTCGATCTGTCTCCTTCTTGTGAGCCTCCCCCTCACGCTCGCGTTGCGAGCTGGGAGGGGATGATTGAGACTCTTCAGCTCTTCTTAATGTGGGGGCCCGTGCTCAATGATCATTCCCCAACAGCTTTGTTTTTGGGTTGGCGTTCCCCCCCCGGACCACGTTGTCCGTCCCATCGGCCTCGCACAAGCTCCCGTCG